>NZ_JBJIAI010000020.1:0-106112 GCF_045311035.1 Mycobacterium sp. SMC-13 | reverse complement strand
TCTGTCTTGGTGAGCCGGCTGCGCCGGCTCCCACCCCCGGGCGGGCAAGCCCGCCCGCGAGTTACCTTGTCCGCCAACCGCTTACGCGGCTGGCTTGAATGTGATTGCGGCGGTTGGTCTTTCGTGATTCGCGCCGCTGGCGCGGTGCCGTGGTGGTGACGTTGTGGCCGATCGTTCGGGTATTCGTTGCGCTGCAACCGCTTTCGCGGTTGGCGCCACCGCTTGCGCGGTGTTCCCGAATTGGCTTGCTGTTCAACGTCATACCGTAATACTACACCGCATCGCCGAAATCGCCTGTCTTTCAACCTGTCTACTCGTGTCGACACTACCGGCGCTCCGCGCCGTATCCCGATACAAAGGTGCCCGCAGATTCGGGGGGCGGATCTGCGGGCACCGGTCTATGTAACTGCTGATTCCCCCGTCACTGTAGACCCTGGCTTCCGTCATCGTCGTCCCGAGCTGCCGCGCCGCCGGCACACCCTTGCATCAGGGGGCCCGCCAATCGCCAACATCGGTCGTGTCAACCCAGTCGCCGGCATCGTCGGTCAGGCGGGTGTACAGCTCGTCGTGGCCCGTAAGAGACTCCGTGTTCGCGGCGGTGGCCAAGATTTCCGCGAGTTGCCGGCTGGTCGGATCGTCGGGCACGTGTGCCATGTCGAGCCCCGATAGTTGGAGCAGTTCCAACGCTTCCTCCCTTGGTGTAAGTGGTCTCGTAAACCACCGTCACCAGCTGCCTCAGCCTGATCGGCCTATCGGCCTTCTGACCGGTCATTTCGTTCGCACTACGCGCCGCAGCAGCCGCTGGCCCCAGCTGACCAGTATCCACAGGTACCAGGCCGCCAGGCCGTAGCCGAGCATCAGGCTCACTGGCGCATCCAGGGCCCAGCTGGCGGCACCGGCCAGGACCGCGACGATGATCGCGGCGCGCACCAAGCGCACCGCCAGCCGGATCATGCCGGTACCCCAGCGGCCGTCAGCGCATCGATCTTCGACGGATCGGTACGGAACTTGCCGCCATCGGTGAAGCACGCCACGGCGGTCCTGTGCACGTTGCGCAGCAGTTCCAGAGCGGCCTCATACCCTGCCCAGTCGACAATGCGCCACAGCACCGGCCCCATGTGCACGTCGGCCCAGTGGATCGTACGGCGTTGGATCGTGTCGAACCGCTCCTGAGGGACCACCGACCATTCCGGTGGCCGGGTCCACGTCACCGACAGCACCGCGACCCACGGCCAGTCCAAGGCTGCGCCAGACGGTTCGGTAGGCACCGTGCCCTGCACCCCGCGCAAAGCCTCACGGGCCGCACCGAAGGCTGCCAGGACCGCGTGCACCTGCGCCGCCGAGGTGAACCGCATGAACACGTCACCCCACTGCACCGACACCGTCGCGAGCTCTGTCCGCGCATCGTGCACCGACACATGCCCTGGCACTGGACGCACCACCACCATGGACCGGGTCACCACTCCGGCAGGAATACGCATCCGATCAACGACCGGAGATGACTCGATAACAGCTGTCATGGCATTCCCCTACCTGGGATTAGCGGGCCAGCCCCGATGGCGTGCCCTACGTCAGTGATCTTATCCGCAGCCACCGACAAAGGTCGGCTAAATGCCCACCGCCGCAGCGGATTACCGCACCATCTCACCACCCCGTGCCGGGTGGTGAGATGGTGCACGGCTGGGGATCGGCTAGCTGCGGTCCCGGTCGCGGCGTGCGTCGGCCAGCTCGCGCCGGTCCCGCCGGCGCTGCCGCCGCACCGCTTTCTTGTGGTCGGCACGGTCGGTGGGCAGGCGCCACGCACCCGTCCACGCCGCAACGCCGGCCTTTTTGGCTACCTCAGCCATGACACACCTCCTCTTTCCTCGCGCGCCGCTCCCGCACTACCTGCTCGATACCGTCCCGCGATTGTTCAATCACGTACAACACGTCCGCCTGCCGCGCATGCCCTCCGAAGCTCACCGACTCCTGCTGTCCATCGACGACACCGCGCCACCCGTAGTAGTAGAAACCATCGCCATGCCGGCAGTACTCCCACCGGCCAGCACCATCGGATGCCATCCACCAGTTCGGCTCACGCAAACGAAACTTCAACGCCGCCGCAGAACGCTCACCCATCCGACTCACTCCTCTTTCGCTTAGGTGCCCCGCAGACCCGAAGGCCTGCGGGGCTTCCCCTACCTGGGATCTAGAGGCCCGCCCCATGGCTTGCCAACACCACCGATCCTACCGACAGCCACCGACAACGATTTGCCCAAAACTTCACTGCACCAACGTCATACCGAATCGACAGAAGCCGCCATCTCACGGATAACATCCTCCGG
Organism: Mycobacterium sp. SMC-13; assembly: GCF_045311035.1. NCBI lineage: Bacteria > Bacillati > Actinomycetota > Actinomycetes > Mycobacteriales > Mycobacteriaceae > Mycobacterium > Mycobacterium sp. SMC-13. The sequence continues at coordinate 103,788 of NZ_JBJIAI010000020.1, read as the reverse complement.
AACCAACCGTCCGCCAGCCGCGCCGCGCGCCGCATTCCGGCGCAAGCACTCCGCCAACGGCGTACCAATCGTGACGATCTGCACCGGCACGCCATGACGGGCGGCCAGCTCCGCCCACCCGTCACGAAACTCGGTCTCCAGGTTGGTCGCATCGATCACCACCGACTGCCCCGCGCCCAGCGCGCGATCAGCGCGCAGGCTCTCGATGTCGGTCACCACAGCCTCTTGCTCGTCACTCAATCCGCTATACAGACCGAACAACTCGAAACGGACCTGGTCGCGATTGACCACCTGCCGACGCTGCGGCTCGACCTCGCACCACGCGGCCGCCCAGGTGCTCTTACCAGCGCCAGGCAACCCCACCAGAATGATCGCGACCTGATCGCTCATGACTGCTCCCCCTCGCTGGGATTTCGAGGCCCGCCCCATGGCTTGCCAACATCACCGATCTTACCGGCACCCGCCGACAACCACAGCCAATCCGGCGAACAGCTCACCGCCCCAGCGATATAACGCACCACCTCCCCACCCCGTGCCGGGTGGGGAGGTGGTGAGAAGAGGTGCCGGCCGCAGCGAGGGGCGCTGCAGCCGGCACCTCCAAAGGCTACTCGGCAGCGCCCGCGTCTTGAGCGTGTTCAGCTGCCAGCTTGCAGATCTCTGCAATCACCCCTGCCAGCGGCACATCTCCGGAGTGCTCGCGGTCCAGCTGCAGCTCCTGCTCCAGGAACGCCGTCCACACCTGCCCCGGGATCATCACCACATCAGTGCTGTCGCCGCCGGCGGCCGGCTCCGGATCGTCGTATCGGGGCGGATCAAAGAACTCCGCCGTCGGATCCTCCTCGACGTCGACAACGTCGATCACCGCCCGCTCGACGAACTCGAAACCGTTGTCGCGCAATCGCGCGAGGCCATTGCCCAGATCGCGCTCGGTGACATCGAAGTCGGGCCGCACTCGCACCGTCACCGAGTGGTGGGACTCTTCGACCCAGCTGATCACCACGGTCTTGTCGCGCGGCTCCAGGACGCCGGCGCCCGCCGGCGCGGCGGTCATATCAGCGACCGCCTTCCGGGCCGCTGGCGGCCACGCTGGCCGGCGCCGCCAGCCAGTCCGGCCGGGCATACGACCACGACGCCCCGTCGTCATCGGGCCGCTCCGGGAAGACGACGCCGGTGAAGTTGTCCCCGATCCGGACGGCGGTCGGGCCCGGCCGGCCATTGGAGGCCACCGTGGGGTACATCGCAATTCGCCGGCGAGCACCGCCCTCATTCGGGCGGACCTTGGTGAACGGCACCAGCCTCGACGGGTCATAACCCACGCCAACGGTCGTTCCCATGCGCGAGCTGTCCGCCGGGATCAGCAGCCGCCACTTGGGGAAATCCAGGTCCGATCCGCGCACCGTCACCGATTCCCCGGAGTTGAAGCGGAACGTCACGCGGGGCCGGAACTCGATGTCGGTCACCTCGACGGTGACCTCCCGCCAGCCCTCATCTCGTTTTGCGGTCTTGGCCATCGTGATGAGGGTCTTGGCGTCCGCCGCCTCCAACAGCATGTCGAACGCCGCACCGCTGTACTCGACACGTGAGGCACCGAGTGTGAACCGGTCCGTCGCGACGGCGATCAACTGGCCACCGCCGAATTCCAGACGGATCGTCTCCAGCATCGGCAGACCCAACGCCTTCGCGGTGGTGAACAAGATGGCATCCGACAACGCCGTATGCAGCGCTTTGGCCTTCAAGGTGTTCACCTCCGGCACCGCAGCACCCTGACCCTCGACGCTCACCGAGCTATCCAAAACAGCAGTCACAACAACTCCCCTTCCGGGATTCGTGGGCCTGCCCCACTGGCCAGCCCTACGTCGACGATTCTACCGGCCGACACCGACAGATTCGGTTCAAACGCCCACAGCTCCAACGTGTTATGGCGCGCCACCTCCCCAGCCCTGTGCCGGGTGGGGAGGTGGCGCTGGCGCGTCGTCGACGCCGGCCGAACCCGGACTGACCGCCTTGGCGGCAAGTGTCATCACTACGCGGACCGGTTGGCCCGTCCTCGGCGCAGGACGGTGCGCGCGTAGTCGGCCAGGGCGTCATCGCCGCGCCGGCGCAGCACGCGCTCGATGTTGTCGGGGTTGCAGTCCAACGCTTCGCTCAGGGCGGTGTCGGTCACGTCGCGGTGGCCGAGATGTCGGCGCATCCGCTGCCCGATTGGGGTGTCGGGGCGAATGACTTCTACGCCGAAGGTGCGGGCGCGGGTATCGAAGGCCAGCAAGAGTGTGTCGCCGTCTTTGGCTGACACGACGCCCGCAGCCTCACGCAGGGAGCCGACTCGAGCGCCACGTGTCGACGTCAGTGGCCACGTCACTCGCACGATGCACTGGGGGCCGGCGAACTGGCGATCTCCAGACGGTTTGATTCCGAGTGCGGCCGCGGCCGCAACTGGCAGTGCTAGCCCCGAACCGCGCAGCAGCTCGCGATCGACTGGTATCGACAAGCTGATTTTGTTGTCCCCGTTGCGGAATGCGCCCCGCACGCTGTTCAGGTCGGGGACTTTGGGCCAGCGATCACCTGCTTTGCGGCGCCTGATGATGCCGTCTTTGATGATGAACGCCAGCGTGTGCGTGTATGCGAAGACTGACGCCTCGGCGATATCGGGAAAGCTGGCTAGGACGTCGGCTGTGAGCTCGTCGACTCGGATGCTGCCGCCGGCGCGGTCGATGCGGGCACCGATGGCGTCGGCGATTCCGGAGTACTCCTCGACGTCCCAGACCCGCAGTCCCCACCGACGCCGGCTGGTGCGGATGAAGCGATCTCCCTTGTACAGCAGGGTCTTCAGCGACCCTTCGGTTTGGTCGATGTCGGATCCGATCGCGGACAGAATCTCATCGACAGTGGCGGGAGTGCCGCGCATGTGCAGCACGGCCTCGGCTCGGACCGCCGCCGTGTCGCCCCACGGGACGTACTTTCCGCGGTACCGCTTCACCTGGAGGTGGCTGCTGGCGTACGCCGCGGCGCTGCCTGGGGTCATGCCGGCCTGTTCGAGGACCTGGTGCAGTTGGGCGGCCGGCGGTGCCCCGTAGCGGGCGAATACAGCGTCGGCTGCTGCCGCGGCGCGCTCTTGACCACCTTCGGTCTGCCACCATTCGCCGGCCGGCGTGTACGGCCCGCCCACGTACAGGAGCACGTGGGCGACCTCGCTGCCTGGCTGGATACCGCGCTGCCGCAGGGCGGCGGTCACCGCCTTTGCCGGGGTGTACGAACCCAGTTGGCCGGCCAGCTCTCGGGCGCACTCTTCGACTTCCCGGTGGGCGGGGTCGGTGAGCAGTTCGGCGAATCTGGCCTGCGCTCGTGGCAGGTGCCTGCTCACCCAGGCCCAGTGGACGCCGATCTGCTCGGCGATGTCTTGGATGGTGCACTGCTGCGGCCCGAACAGCCGCCCGGACAGCATCAGTCGGTCGGCGTCGTCGAGCTCGTCGAGGAGGCGCCGGGTGGCTGCGACCGCGCCGACCCGTTTGATGGCCGCTGGCATCCGGTAGCGCTTCACGGTGTCCTCGGCCGCGTCCACCAGCGCCAGGACCGTCGCGTCGCCGGCGTATGGATAGCTCAGCAGTGATTGCACCGTCTCGCCAGCGATGTCGGCCCAGGTGGAGAATTCGGCGCCGAAGGCGGTGCGGGCCCGTACCGGCATCCGGGCGTAGGGGATCGGTGCGCTACCGATTGCGTCGAGGCCGGCAACGAGCTCACGCAGCGGTGTGTCCGCGGCCGTCTTAAGCCAGTGGTCGGGTCGCACCGCCGCATATCCCCCTCGTTTGGTGCCCGCCACTAACCGTTTGTGGCGGGCTGTCTAATCCATTTTCCCCTGCGCTGGGCGCCCTCAACACACTAATTGCGCCGGGCTACGCCACTGTGCGGCAGTTGTCGCATTCCCATCCGCGCTCGCACCTGGTACAGGTGTGCCGCTCCTCGCAAAGCCAGCAGCGTTGGTTGCGCTTACGCTCAGGCTCTGCCTGCCGTGGGTCAACGATCGGTCGGGACATGTCCTCCGGCGCGATGGCGCGGGCTGCGCATTCGCGCTGCAGCATGTACCGATGCCTGATCGCGTCGTCGCGAGCGGCTTGTTGTTCGGCGGTCATCGCCGGCCCGGCGCCCATCCGCAGGAAATCGCTGCACGTGGCCAGGCATTCGTCGCAGGGCCGGCCTTGCTCGCTGCTGGGGTTGGTGCAGCCCGGCAGGATGCACTTCGGCGCTCTGGCGCTGGTCATCAGGCTCGCCTCCATCGTTCGGTCGTTCAGCTGGCGATCGTCGCGGCGGCCGCGGCCTGTTCACGCATGGCCCACAGGTCGCGCATGTGGCAAGCGCCGATCGTGCCGTCGCAGGGTTCGCCGTGTTCGGCGCAGCCGCCGGGGACGATGCCACGGCGCCACCGCAGCGCCCACTTGACGCAGTTGGAGCAGCTGGTGTGGGTGCACCCCGGCAGACGCGGGTTCTTTCGAGCGTTGAAGCTCCACCCCAAACTATCTGCTGACGACAGGAGGTCTCCAAATAGCTTGAGACCTAGGGTTTTACAACCGTAGCCGTGGAGGGGTACTTCGGGGTCACGGTCGCGGATCGCTTCGAGAATGTCGCGGATTTCACTGGTGTGCTGGCGCCGGCACACCGACCCGACCCCGACCAGCGGGTAGTTGGACAGGTCGACGCCGGCCGCGGCGTACATGTCCCAGCACTGCAGGTACGTCTCGGCGGTTTGACCGCCTTGGAGTACGGGCATGAACGGTGACTCGGGGTGCCATTGGTCATCGCTGTCACGCCAGAGTTGTTCGAGCAGAACGAAGTTGGCGACGGTGCGGCGCTGGTGCTCCAGAACGGTGAGACCGGTCTTGGCGAGCATCGATTCTTCACACATCCAGTCCATCGGGCTGGCCCACTCGAGGTTGCCGATCTGCCGGTCGTAGCGCTTCACCGCGGCCACGTAGTCCTCGGGGGTGGTACGCCACCCGCCGTACAGAGACAGCTCGGAAAATCCGCCGCTGTCCAGCGCCCAGCCCATCCGCGCTTGCGGCAGGGCCTTGCGGCGGGCGAGGCGCCGGTGGGAGACAAACAGCGGCACACCAACATGATTGAGCCAACCGTCGATGTGAGTGCCAAGGTAGAAAATTGGTGCAGTGGCCATGGAAACCGTTCCCCTCGCTGGGATTTTCGAGCCCGCCCCAATGGCTTGCTCCGCGATACCGAGACTACATGGTCCTGCCGACAAATCATGAAACCGGCTCCCCACCAACGCCATAAAGCTGTGTCGGCGCTGGTGGACAGCGGCATCTACTTCAACGTCGTGAGGGAACTCAGTGCGTTCGAGGCTAACCCGGCACCACCGCCACCGGCCACGGCCAGCACGACCGCGCTCAGCACCAGGCGGCTGACGCGCTCGATCGCGTGCAGCACTTTGGCGGCCACGATGCCGGCGCCGGCGCCGATCATCACCGCGGTGCTGTGCTCGGAGATGAAGCTCACGATGTCGGTCACGTAGTTACCTTTCGGTGGTTCAGGCCGCGCCGGCCGGGACCGGGACGACAGCGGTACGGGCCAGGACGCCGTCCGCGGATTCCTTGATGGCCTTGACTTCCCGGTGGTGAAGGCCAGTGGCATCGGTGATGCTGCGGCCAGATTCGTTCTCGTCGTACATCCGCTGCAGGATTTCCCCGAGCTTCCCGTGACTCAGGTCGGCGACCTTGCGGTAATCGGAGACCTCGTCGCGGACCACCGCCGCGATCGATTCCCACCACAGCCGTCGTTCGGCAGGGGTGCTCGGACCGTTGTTGGCCGCTGCAGCCTCGACCGTCGCCACGGCCGCGGTCAGTGCCACGGGGACGTCGGTAGCGCCGGCTTCCGGCTCGGTGAGCGACAGCAGGCCCAGACTGGAGCAGATCAGCGACAGGTCCACCGCCACGGGCCAGAGCCAAGCGACGCTACCGAGGACGCCGAGCATGAGCATCAGATCGCGCAGCGAGAAGAACGACATGGTGAACGCGCACACCGCGACACCAACCGTTAGGAGTATGCCGACCCCGAGGACGATCGCGTCGACGAGCCGATAGTCGCGGCGCCGGGTGCGGATGAGCAGGGCAACCGAATGCGTCGACCCCAAGAGGACCGCGGGAGGCACCGCGGCCGCGATGGCTGCCAGGAACCGCCGATCGACCGGGGCGCTCATCCAGGCATGGATGACGTTGCCGCCGATCGACACCGCCATGGCGAACAGCAACCACCCCCAGAAGAACTGGCGGGCCTGGGACCGGGCGCGCTGCTCGGGCGTCTTGGCCGGCGCGGCCGGGCCCGGTGCCGGGTCGGCAGTAGCCGGGATGTCGACCTTGATCGGGGCCGCCGGCGGCGCCGCTGCCGGCGCACTGTCCGGGAGGGCGGTGGTGGCTACCGTCGTCGCCACGGTGTGGCCGTTGCGGGTGGGGGCGTCGTCGAGGACGGTCATGTCGAGCTACTTCCCTTCGTGTGGAGGTGGAGCGACGTCGGCCGGGATGGCCCGAATCGGTTTGCAGCGCAATGCAAATCGCGTGCGTTCGGGCATGATGGCCGGAGCGTAACAGGTCGAATGGACACGGTCGATAGATCGGTTTCGGGGCAGGTCAGCAGGGCTTTCCCTCCGCCATTCAGGCCGGGGCCGCGGTTTTTGGGCGGTCGTGCTTGCGGGCCTTGGCTGTGCTGGTGACGCTGACGTACTGTCCGCACTCCGGGCATGTTCCGCGAGGGCTGCACAGCCGCATGTTGGCGCCGGGCACGTACTTGCGCGAGCCTGGGCACTCGTTTGGGTTGAGGGGCTTGGGTGCTTGGGTGGTCCATTCCACGGGTGCCGAGGGGAAGCACTTGCTGCACAGAACGGTGCCGTAGGCCGCCACGGCGTCTGCCTCGGACTCGCCGGAAAGGTCGGGGAGCCAACCGATTCGGGTGGTGATGCGCAGGCTGTGGCACATCGTCGAGCTGTGGATGTGCCCTCCCTGCACCACGAAGAACCGGCTCCATTGGCCGTGGGTGCGCCATACCTCTTCGAGCTGCTCGACGACGGCGCGGGCAGCGGTGACCGCAGCGCGGGCCGCTGTGTGCGCGGCGAGTGCTTCGGCGGCGCGCTGTGGTGCGCGCTCCAGACGCCATGCGGCGATGGGGCCGAGGCTTTCGACGTTGCCGCCGGCCACTGCCTCGGCCGCGGTGATCGCGTCGGCGAGCGTCATGGTCCAGGTGGGCTCGCTGCTGCGGCCGCGGCGCCGCTCGGTGTCCCCGGCTGCGCGGTGAATGTTGTTGGCGGCGTTGTTCGCCTGGACCTGCGCGGTGTACAGGGCCGCTGCGGCTTCGGCCAGCTTCGCGTCGTGTTCTTTGGCCTGGGCCTTGGTGTAGGCGGTGGCGGTGCTGTTCGTGCTCATGTCTCCATCTTCACCACAAACTATTGATTGAGTCAACCCTAACTGTTGATTCGATTAATGGTTATGGGTATTGCGGTCCTCGCAAGTTGTTCAGGTCACTGGAGGGAGCCGAGACCATGAGCGTCATCACGACCGCACCTGTCAGCAGCGGCGATCCCCGCGTGTACACCGACCCGTACCCAACCGCCATCGGCACCGACGTGGTTCGGGAGGAATGCTGGAAGTGCGGCGGCGACGGCCTTTTTCACGGTGTCTCAGGCTGGAAGATCAAGAACCCCCGCGGCGCCGGCGCCATCAAGGGCTGCTTTGCCTGCATGGGGGTCGGGTACCGCCTGGTGAAGGTGTCCGCCATCCGCGCACGGGTCCGCCGCCAGGTCAAAGCCGCACTGCGCCACGACGCCGAGCAGGCCACCTACGCCGCCAATGCCGCGCGTTACGCCGCCGAGGAGTACGCCGCGGCCTGGGATGAGGCCTACGCCGAGCAGGCCCGCCGCGACGCGCTGAACAACACTCCTGCCGGCGACGTCGGCGACAAACTGCGCGGCCTCACCGGCCGCGTCGAGGTCGTGGCGTCGTTTGAAACGACCGGATTCCGCGGCTACGGCACCGATTACAAGCGACTGGTGGTCATCAAGCTCCCCACCGGCCAGGTCCTCAAGACCTCCGGCACCGGAGCCAACCTGCTGGGCATTGCCCGCGGCGACCTGGTCACCATCGTCTCGGCCACCGTTTCGGGCACCGGCGACTACAAGGGCCAGCTGCAGACGGTGCTCACCCGGGCCAAACTGCGCGTCGACGTCCCCGCCGGCGCGGCCGGCGACGCACCTGCCGAGGCCCGGCCCGCATGACCCATACCATTGAGCCGATCAACAGTTATGGTTCGCCGCCGGCGGCGACCCGGACAGAAACGGCACCGATGAACTGGACCACCTACCTCACCTACACCGCGCCGGGCCTGTCCCCCGCCGACACCGACGCACTGCGCGACACCCTCGGCGCCGTCGACCTGGCCTACGACCACAACGACGGCCGGCTGCAGGTGACACTCGAGGTGGACGCCGACACCCTGGATCAGGCCACCACGGCCGCCCTGGGCACCGCCGCGGCCGCCACCGGCCTACTCAAACCGATTCGCCTGTACGTCCTGTCCAGCGTCGACGCGGCGGCCGAAAAGGCCCACCCCGCACCGATCGACCTCGACTTGGTCGGTCTCACCGAGGTCGCCGGCGAGCTGGGTGTGTCACCTCAGCGCGCCGACAAGCTCGCCGCCTCCCCCGACTTCCCCCGGCCGGTCCTACAGACGCCCACCGGCCGTCTCTGGACCCGGGCGTCCGTGCGCGCCTTCAAGACAGTCTGGGACGAGACCAAAAATCCGCGGGGCGGCCGACGCCGCCGCACCGGCACTCCCGCCGAAAAGCACTGACAGCCAGCATCACTCAATCAAAGGAAGGTTCCACCATGACGCACCACCTGCCGATGACCGCCCACCACTCTGACCCATTCCAGCAGTTCATCAACGCCATGTTCCGCGGCGCCGGCTACCACATCGGCTACATCTTCGCCTTCGTGATCGCCGCGATCGTCGCCGGCTACTACTTGGTGAAATTCGTCCGCAGGAACCGAGGCGTCGATCCGCGGCCAGGGCGGCGGTAAGCCACCATGGCGCGGCTGATGAGCGTGGCTCTCACCACTGACGCGGTGCGCTCACGGCGCAAGACGGTCACCCGCCGCGTGGGGTGGCAGATGCTCAAACCCGGCGATCAGTTGACCTTGTGCCCCAAGGTCCGCGGGGGTCGCCACGGCGAGCAGCTCGACCGCATCGTCACCGTCGACGTCGTCTCGATATGCCGCGAACCCCTCAACGCCATCACCGCCGACGACGTCACCGCCGAAGGGTTCCCCGATATGACGCCGGCCGAGTTCGTCGAGTTCTTCTGCGCCACCCATCACGGCGTCACCCCGGCTACGGAGATCACCCGTATCGAGTGGCGCTATCCGCGGGGTGTGCCGGATCTCTGCGGCTGCACCGACTACGCCGCGTGCGACACCGTCATCGGCCCGTGCGCATGGCTGCACACCTACCCCGACAACACCGGGGTGTGCACGGGCTGCGCGAGCTCGGCTGGAGCCGCTGTGGCCTGGCGGTCAGGGTGTCTGGCGAACGCCAATGCAGTAGCGAGCAGGGCAGTCACCACGTCGATCGGAGCTCGTTAGCCGGCCAGACCCGAGAAGTTGTTGATGGGCGTGTCGCGAGATAGGGGAAGGCGTTAGATTTGCCCGGTGGCCCTGTTGGATGCGTTCGTTGAAGCCTCGCAGGAACAGCACCGCCGCTACTTCGAGATGTTTGGACCCAATGCCGAAGGTGGTGGGGGTCTCCGTGATTTGAGTGCCGGGGTCCGCAGCAATTTCATCCCTCGTATCCTCGGTGTCCGCGCGGGCGTGATCGGGACGGACTTCTCCGATGCGGTGTTGCGGTCCTATGCCCCAGCAACCAGTACGGATCATCTGCCGTTCGAGCGTGCTGCGCAGATGCTCGATGCCGGCGCCGAGGCTGTAGACACCAGTAGACGGATCAACATAGAGGGTGCGGCCGCGATCTTGGCGAACTCGCGGATGGAGGCCGCTGAGATTTCTGCAGTCCCCGATCCGGATTCGCCGGCTGGGCAGGCGCAAATCATCGAGATCGTTTCCAAGTATCAAGGCCGGTCAGCAGCGACGGTGGAGGAGTCCGTGGCAGCCGAGCAGGCTGCTGGCTTGAAAGCGATGAACGCCGGCGCCGGTGGTGACGAGTTGCCGAAGGGCACAGGAGCCCAAGCTGTGGACTACACCACGGCTCCGTTGAGCCCGCAGCAGCCGCTACCGGAAACGCCGTGGCAGTACAACATTGACTTCACCAGTGAAATCCAAGCATTCAAAAACGGTCAATTGCCGGTTAACGCGGGTTCGGTGGCATCGATCGACGATGTCTGGAACGAGCTCCACCGTTGTTTCAATTGCAATTTTCCCATGGGGGGAGCGCCGAAAGGGTTCCCTAACGTCGGTGACGAGCTCCCACTCGAAATCCGTACCGCCGGGCAGAAACTGTTGGATTTTCCGGTGCGTGTAACCGAAGTCCAGCGAACTGCGTCGGCAATCGATATCGAATTCGTGACCCTTCCCGGCCATGTCGATGGGCCTGACAGCATCATTCATTTCCGGTTCTTCGAACAGGGCGGTCAACTCCACCTCGCCACCCATGGCCTCATCACGCAAGGGCCGGGATCAGAAGATATTCCGATTCTTAGCCCCGCGCTAAGGTCGGGGTACACAGGCGTTGCTCATGCTGTGTGGCAGCCGTACATAAACAACTTGACCCGAAACATTGCTAATGCCAAGGGATACGTTACTTACGGGCCTGGTCAATGACTCTGGGGTCAAACGATGAGATTCGCACCACTCATGCGAATAAGTGTCGGGCAGCCGCCGTAGAATGAACGTATGAGTAAGAACCGGATTCAGTGGATGGGGTTCCTAGCGATAGGTCTCGCCACCGGAATTGGATTCTGGTTTCTTGTGACTTTTATCCTCGCCGCGGTGGGATTCTCCTTTTACGCCCTGCATATCGGCTCTTACGTTGCGGTGGTCCTTTGGCTGATTGCAGCTCCGTTGATTTACATCCGCATCAACAAGGCTCACACTCACACCGCCACTTACCGTATCGGGCCCATGCTCATGGGGATGGGCCTGATCCTCACGTACTTCGCCGTCGCTTGGGCAGTCTCTCACGGCTGACGGCGCAAGCGGCCGCACTCGAGCGCACCGCAATCACACGCATCAGAGACGCTGAGATTCGCCGTACCGTGCGATGCCGACGTTCATCGTCAGGAGTTGGTTGGCGGGCCGTCCATGAGCGCGCCGAGATGGCCTGGGATGCCGTGCTGGGTAAGCGCTTCGCCGTAGTTGTCTATGACGCTGGTGAGGAGCGCTCCGCTGGTCTGTAGACCGGCGGTGGCGCGTTCGAAGTGTTCGGCTGCTTGCCGGTAGCCGGCGACTCCGCTGAGGATGTCGTCGACCGACTTTCGGTACTGGATGAAGGCTTCGCGTTGGGTGGCCTGGGCCGCCAATAGAACTCGGTTGCTTTCCTCTGCGGCCAGAAGTTTCGCGGTCAGCTCGGTGTTGGCTTCGGCGAGGCTGCTGTTGACGGCTTGGAGACGTTGCACCTCGGCGGCAAGGGCGGCGTCTCCGCTGCGGGCAGCGGTGGCGCCAGCCGCGGGGCCTGAGGTGATTTGGTCGGCGTAGACGTACCAACGCCGCTGCTTAGAGCCCTGTTGGACGTACCCGGCGAGCTCGCCGCTTTCGAGCATGCGGCGGACGGTGCGCACGTCCAGGCGCATAGTTCGGGCTGCTTCGCGCGCGGTCATGGCTGGTCGGCCCGGTTGTGGGCTCGCTTCCAGTGTCATGCCGCCGTCCAAGAGTGCAGGGTGTGGCTCCAATTTGGAGCATTGATTATCGTACCGGCAGTGGCATGGTTTCGGCAGCGGCTTGACGTGCACCGATGTCCGGTAAGAAGACCTCAAATGCGTACTTGGTGGGCGACACGCCGCACGCGGTACACCGCGCAGGCTAGGTGGCGCCCTATTCTTCTCTCAACGTCCTATTAGTGGACATTTGCGCAGGTCGCAGATGACTTGTTTTCGGACTGAGCGGATAAGGAGCCGGGCGATGGCACGACAGAGCGGGACAGAGAAGGCGCGACGGAGCGTGAGCGGGTCGGAGAACCGCAAGTTGAAGCGCGTGGTGTCTTTCCGCATCGGCACTGACGAAGTGGCTGACGCCCTGGACGCGTACGCGGTCAGGCTTGGTTTTAAGAATGCGAACGACCTGGCGAGGTACCGTCTGGCCGGCGACCTTGAAGCCGCGTTGGCCTCGACTAACAGTGATTCTGGGGCGCTGGCGACGGCCTCGTAAGCCGCTGTCCCTGTAGTCACAGGCGTCACTTCAGTTTGCGGTCTACCGCGTGTCTATCGCGGTAGACCGCGTTTTCGCATGCGACCATTTCCTCAGTCTGTCGACTCGATTTGAGGGAGTGGGAGGTCCACATGCCAGTACGCCGCCAACCGAAGGCGGCCAACAGCCAGGCGCATGCCTGACACTTCACGCACGCGCTACGGCGTGATGAGTGCATCGGCCTCAAAGGCCACCGGATACCGCTCAGTGTGATCCAGATGCCGAATTCACCTCTGCCGCTTGATGACTGGCAAGAGGGTTATCCACCTGTCTAAAAGTTCGAAGCCCCCGGCTGGCAGGCCGAAGGCTTCGTGAGCCGAGTTCCCGCTCGGCCGGTGGTGCATATCCATTTCCCCTGAAGGGACACTTGATGATAGCGCATGCTCGCATGCAGCCGGCGTCGCTGTGACCCCGCGCGTCGGACACGACTGTGTCACGACCGCAGGCGAAAGCGTGTGGAAGTCGTTGGCGCCCTTGATGGCAGCCCGACCGACCATGCGCCTGTGGACTGCCGAGGAAGGCTTTGAGCACGCCTACGCGCTGACGCGGAAAGTGCCAGAGCAGCCGGCGGCTGTTCCGCTGTACAACCGCGGCCGCAGTCGGCTGCTCGCTCTGGACCTCGATGCGAAAAAGCTGGGGCCAGAAGCTGTTGCCCGCGACGCTCAGCGAATCCTGTGCTGGGTCAAGGATTGTGATGGCTCAGCTGTCGTCGATCAATCCACTTCCGGTGGCGCGCACATCCTGATCCCGCTGCAGCGCGCCGCCACCGTCGACGAACTTCGGCCGCTTCTGTACGCGCTCGCCGCCCGCTGCCCGACCCTTGATCCCACACCGATGCTCAACGACGTCACCGGCTGCATCACCGTCCCGGGTTCGGTCTGCCGTGAGGGCGGAATCAGGGTGCTCAAAGGCAGTGTCGCTCAGGCCGAGCAGGCGTTCACGCGCCGTAGCGGCCTCGAGTTCGTTGGAGCGCTGAGCGCGCTGCTCGCCGCCGAGCAGTCGTCCGCTGTGGCCTCGTCGACCCGGTTGGCGTCTTCACCGACGCTGTCTGAGGCCTTCGAGGGAGATGAGGTGGCCACCATTGCCCTAAGGCCCGTCTACCGTCGCCACAGCCCGATTCCTGCTGCTGTAGAGCAGTTCGCACGCACCGGGGCGATGCCGTCGGATGGCCGTTGGCCTAGTCGGTCTGAAGCGCGCCAATCGGTTCTCGCTCATGTGGTCTGGCGCGGTGCGACCCTCGCTGACATTCAGCAGCTGATGGCCGACCAATGGGCCGGCGGTTTGGGCGCGGCCTATGCGCGCTACGGAACCCGGGCACAACGGGCGATGCACCGTGACTGGCAGGCAGCTCAACGATGGGTCGCTGCGCAGTTGAGCACTTTCCACGCTGACACGCACAAGACAAAGCACACAGGGGGTAGGGGAGACTGGCCCCTACACGAACGGTGGCTCGCGCACGCCATCTGGTGGTGCGACCTAACCCTGCGCGCTCATCCCCAGCGTTGGAAAGTGGCTGCGGTCTTGCAGGGGCTGGCGGTATCGGCCGCGCGGGCTGGTGAGGTGGTCAATGGGGTTGCTGCCGTTGCGGTTGGGGGGCGGTCGCTGTCGATTGCCTCGGGTTTGATGTCGGAATCGACCGTGTGGGCGGTGCTGCGCTTGCTGCGGGATATGCCCGGCTCGCCTGTGCTCCTGGTGGCGAAAGGGTCAGGGCTTACCGCTGACCGTTACGCACTGACTGAGCCCGACGTCTTGGATCCTGCCCCCGGCGGCTCTGGTCGGCCGGCGGTGGTGGATGTGCACCCCGCATGGGCTGTGATCGGTTACCAGCACCGACGAATCTTTGAGACGATCACCGAGGCCGGGTTGCATTCTGTCCGTGAGATTTCCGTGGCGGCACGAACATCCTTGAGCTCCACCTATGACAGCGTCGCTGAGCTCGGCCGGTTGGGGCTAGTCAGCCGTGCGCACGGCTGCGTGAATGTCGGTCCGACGACATTGGACGATGTCGCCGAGCAATACCGGCTCGACGAGGAACGGGCACAACGCATCGCCGCGTATCGCGAGGATCGGCAAGCGTGGCGCGCCTGGCTCGGTGGCCGCCGCGACCCCGGCCCCGATCGTCCCGTCGCGTCCCCGCCGTCGACACCAATCGTCCAGGTGCTCAGCGCTGATGATGAACTGGCTTATCAAATGAGCGTGATGGCAACGGGGCCACCGGAACTGGAATACTCCATATCACTCGGGCTCGAGAGAACCGTCGCGCGCGGACGCAGGACATCGCCAGGGGTTACGGTTTGTTCCGCTTGAGATCGGTGGCCGGCAGTCTTGCGGCGGTCTCCTAAGCCAGGCGGCGGCCGGCGACCGGAGAGATCACACCCAAACGCATGAGGCCCCCCTTTTCTCTATTCTGAGAACCTCACTAGGCAGAGAGGGAGGCCATGCCCGCAGCCCTGAAAGCTGGGTCGGTCGCGACATTCGTTTTGACCTTGCTCATCTGCGCGGTCGGCTGCACCCCGGCAACATCACCGCAACCGACCACCAGCGCGGCTCCCCAGACTGTGGCCGGTACCACGCGCATCGAGTCACCAGCTGACTCAGTGAGCGGTCTGGCTAGACCAGGCCTTCACTGCTTCGACTCGGCCACCGATGCCGTACTTGCCGCAGCCCGGATCGACAACTACTACCTGCGTCGGCGGCTCGATTACGAAGCCAACCACCGCAGGTTTGACGCCGGGGGACCACTGATGCCGTACGGCTCCAACGAGATGGGTGAGGTCTCCGACCACCCCGACGACAAGCACTGCGTCGAGGTCACCACATACCTTTACGAAGACAGGTTCTGGCCACCGGCACCTTCAACGACGTCGGCCCCACGCCCGAGCCGGTAGGACAAGGCGATGCCCGATTGTGTGATCATGCAAGACCGCCAGGCTGTTGGTGCTGACGCCGACCTGACCGAGCTGCTGAGCTACAGCGTGAAACCGCCGGCGTGACCTCCCCACTGATCCTCAGCGCCGAGACACGGGCCTGGGCGCAGACCGCCAACTACACCATGACCGAGGACGAGGACGGCACCGTGGTCTTCCGCTCCGAAACCGATTCTTCCGCACGGTATTTCATCCGCCGACGCGGCGTCGACCGCCTGCAGCTCACCCAGTCCGATGAAGACGACGGGGAGCGTCCAGTACTGTTCGTCGCCCAGGCCGAAGTCCTGGAGCGCTACCTGTTGGCCCTGTTCGCGGACGATCTCCGCGAGGATTTGGACTTGCCGTTTCTCCCCCTGCCGTGGACCGTCGACCAGCTGGCGCCGGGCTTCACCATCTCGGACACCGTCCGCGGCTGGCGCACCCTGATCCGCACCGGGCACGGCTCGATCGGCGCCGCACCTGACCCCACCTTGAGTTTGGTGACGCTGGTCCCGCTGTCGCATCTGCTGCTGTGGCCGGCCGCGGCCATCAAAACCTCTTTCCTGCATGAGACCGGTGCGCCCCTGTTGCGCGCCGGTAGGTATGCGCCGGCGCCGTCCTGAATACGTTCATCGCGCCGCCCGTTGTCGCACCAGCGACCTAGGCTGTCGGTCATGGCCGGCGTCGACGTTCATCAGCAATGGGTCGACCACGTCGTCACGCAGCACGGTCAGGTGATTCGCGATCGCTTTGACCCGGCCACGCAGCCGGCGATGTCATCGAATGCCCGAGCGTGGCGGCGGTGGAATCCCGGTGACCACGACGTCGCGTGGGCGCTGGACCAGTACGGGCGGGGTGTGCACCGCACCGACCTCGCCGCCCTCGCCCGTGACCTCGATACGGTGGCAGACCGTCGCCGGGCGTTCGTCGTCACACTCTTGTGGGGTGTGGGCACTACCAATCGGTATTACGGCCGGCATGCCCAGGCGCTGGCCAGCCCCGATCTGGACGCCATGCTGGACAGGTCAGCAGGGGCCATCCGCCGGGGAGACCTCGCTGACGGGTGGTCGGCCATCTATCGCTTACCGGGCCTAGACTTCCGGTTCTTCACCAAATGGTTGTGGGTGACCGGTATCGGCGCTGGCTTGCCGGCCGCGCCGCTGGTATTCGATCAGCGGGTGATCAACGGCCTAGCCGCCAGGCACTGGCCGGCGCATCCCCGCCAGATCAACAACAAGCAGCGCTGGCTCAACTACTGCCGCGACGCCGCGGCCGTCGGAGACCGGTTGGGTATCGATGGCCAGTGGGTGGAGTACTGGTTGTTCAGCGGCGCACCCGCAGCATCTAACTAGGGCACTGTTCCATGGTGGTGGCGGTCATTCGAGTACCTGAGGTTCCGAGCGGTCGGCGTGCGCCCGACCTCGAGTTCGCTTGCGGGACTTGCGCTATCTGGCGAGTCTTGTGAGGCTCGCCGCAAGGATCCGGCTCATAGCTTCTGCTCGTGTGAGCTCGTCGGTGGATGCGAATCGGTCGAGTTGTGTCTTGAGCGTGGGCGATAGTCGCAGGTGGACTTGTTCACCGACTTCTGGGCGGCCGCGCGGCGGTGGGACCGTGCGTGGTTCGTTGATTTCAATCCAGGTCGCGGCGGCCGAGGCGGAGATGAACTTGTAGGTTCCGGCGCGCTTCTGGTCGGTCCACTCCTTGAGAACCCAGCGTCCGTCGGCTGTGCGGTAGAGGCATTCGTGGCTGTAATCGGTTCCGGTGGCGGCGCTTACGTAGTAGCCGCGCTCGTCGGCATCCTCGGAGTCATCGAGTTCGTCTTCGTCGGTGAAGTCGACCCAGCGCAGGTCTTCGGTGTAGAGGATGGATGCGCCTGGGTCGAACCAGCCGTCGGCTGTGGTGTCGACGTTGATCCTGTTCACGACCGCCTCCTGGATTGAGGATATTGCTTACTCAAATCATCGGCGCTATCGCGGTAACGGGCAATATCGGCTATTCGGCCCGAGGCCTGCGAGTGGGTGCGAGGCGGGCGGGCGCAAATGCAGCCTCCATAACCGCGATACGCGGTTCCGTGCACGGCGCATGGTAAATTCTCTGCGACACAACAGAACACAGCCCGTGACAGGACGATTCTTGTTGCTACGCAACATATTTCAGTGCCTAGCAAGGTCTGTGAAGCACGAGAGGTGCAGGCGGGACGCCACCGTGAAAGTGCGCGTGGGCCCGTTTCTATGCTTCGCCAAAATCACGTCCGCTTCACCAGCGCGGGGACTGTCTCTATCGTAGGCGTCCGGGCGATGGATCAGAAAGCACAGGTCGCAGTCCTGCTCCAAATTGCCACTCTCGCGAAGGTCGGACAGTTGCGGCACTTTGTCGACTCTTTGCTCAGGGCCGCGGTTGAGCTGGCAGACCGCGATCACCGGGATATCGAGTTCCTTGGCCAGAAGTTTGAGATTGCGGGAGATTTCACCCACCTCGGCCTGGCGTGAATCGAAGTGCTTGCCCGAGGTCATCAGCTGCAGGTAGTCCACCACAATCAGTCGCAGATCGGTTTTCTGTTTGAGCCGGCGAGCTTTGGCGCGGATTTCCATCATGGTCAGGTTCGCTGAGTCGTCGATGTACAGCGGGGCTTCGCTGATCTCCCCCATTCGCCGGGCCATCTTGGCCCAGTCGGCATCGCTGAGCCGACCCGAGCGCATATCGCCGAGTTTGATCCGTGCCTCCGCTGACAGCAGCCGCATCACGATCTCCGACTTGCTCATCTCCAGCGAGAAAATGATGCTGGGCATCCGGTGCTTGATCGAGCACGACCGCATAATGTCAAGGGATAGCGTCGATTTCCCGGCACCAGGGCGGGCCGCGATGATGATCATCTGCCCGCCGTGCAGGCCGGTGGTCAACTCGTCGATATCGGCGAACCCTGTCGGCACACCACCACCGAGGCCGTCACCGGACTGGATCGCGTCGAGCTCGTCCATCGTCGGCTGCAGCAGATCGTCGAGCACCGCGAAGTCTTCCGAAGAGCGCTGCTCGGTGACGTCGAACATCTCGGCTTGGGCGCGGTCGACCACAGCGGCGATATCAGCACCCTCAGCGCCGGCGTAGCCGTACTGCACGATCCGGGTGCCGGCCTCCACCAGACGCCGCAGCATCGCCTTCTCCGCCACGATCCCGGCATAGAAACCGGCGTTGGCGGCTGTTGGCACCATCGAGATCAGGGTGTGCAGGTACGGGGCTCCCCCGATCCGCGTCAGCACACCACGCCGATCCAGCTCGGCAGCCACGGTGACCGCATCCGCCGGCTCGCCCGACCCGTACAGGTGCAAGATCGCGTCATACACCTCGGCGTGGTTCGGCCGGTAGAAGTCGCTGGGCCGCAGCTTGGCCAGCACGTCGGCGATCGCGTCCTTGCTCAACAGCATCCCGCCCAGCACCGACTGTTCGGCAGCCAGATCGTGCGGCGGCTGCCGATAGTCGCCCCGCTCATCGGCCGCCGGCTGGCGGCGTCGTGCACGCACCGGTGGGTCGTCCAAGTCGGTCATGCCGGCATCCTTTCCTCGAGGTCGCTGGCCCCGTCGAGCTCGGCGGCGAGGACCTGCCAGCACTGGTCGCACACCATCGATTTCAGCGGCAGTTGCGGCCGCCGGGTCGCGCTGTGCGATCCGCACACCACGCAGTCGCAATTGCCGATCGCCAGGTCCATCAGCAGATCGGTGCTCAGCGACGTGAACGCCGGAACCTGCTGTGCCGTAGCGGGTTCGGGCTCCTCGCCGAGCACGTCGGTAGCCCACTGGGTCAGCGCGTCGGTCAGCGTCAGCTCCGGGTACAGCCGGGCCACCCGCCGCCCCGCCCCGGCGATCGCATACACCTCGTCGACCACGGAACCGACCGTGGCCTTGTGGGCTCGCAGCAGCCGGGCCCGCTGGGCCTCGGTGGTGACCGCGACGACGTCGGCGTACCAGCGCGCAGCGCGGGCCGCGGCGCTCTGGCGGGTTTCACCGGTGGCTTCCTGGGCCGTCGAGGCCTTGCGGGCCGCCCGCCGTGCTGCCAGGCCACCGGGCTCGACCACCGCGGGTCGTGTCGGCAGCAGCTGCAACCGCGCCAGCAGGAACGCCCCTGGCCGCTCGACACGTTTCGGCGAGTTCCAACCACGGGCTTTCGTGTCAGCGTCCAGCGCCTGCATGAGCGACTTGCCCGTCCAGGCAGCCAGGTCCAGGCCGGAAGCCATCAGCGCATCGCAGATGTGGCCGATGTGACCCTGCCCGAAGCTCAGCGGAGCCTCACGGACGAGGTCGGCCGCGAGCAGCTGCACATGCAGAGGCCGCGGAGCGCAGCGACGCGGGCCCCGCTTCGGTGCCGTTTTGGGGGGATTGGATTTGGGTCGCCGCGCACGCTCGCGTGCGCTTGGTGAGGAAGATCTTTCTGGAGATACCCGCCTATCCCTACGGGATGGCGGTAGATCGCAAACCGCCCGAGCGCCGGTCGCTTTGTCCACAGGCTTCGGGCGGCTCACCAGATGCCAGACGGCGGGCCGCCAGGCCCCACGGGCCGACTCTCGGGACCCGTGCCCCTGCCGAATCAGAACGGCAAGGCCGGCAGTGCTGAGCACTCTGCGCACCGTCGACACGGTGCGCTCAGAGCACCCGGCGCCCTGGGCCACCGTGGCATTGGTTACCGCGCAGTGCCGGCCACTGCTGTGGTCGGCGTGGGCGGCCAGGACCATCGCTGCGCGCAGCACACGGTCGGGCCGGATGTGCAGGCGAGCGCATTCCGCCAGACCGTCCTCGGTGGCCAGCCACGCGGACAGTTCGGTGAGCCAGCCTTTGCGGCTGGTCCACATGGGTAGCGGCGCCTCGTTGGCCTCGTCGGCTTTCTCGCTGACGCGGACGATCCACTCACGGCGCGCGTGGCGAGCCTCGGCCCGCGCCGAGCGCGAGCACGCGTACTGCAGCGTGATCTCGCCGTCGGCGAAGACGACGCGTTGTGTGCCCGCGCCGCGTACCCGGCTGCGGGGTGCCGCGGTGCGGGATGCGGACCGTCGTGGACCGCGCGCGGCATCAGAAACCTGCCCGCGTTGGGCGTTGTAGCAAACTTCCCGAGCTGTAATTTCACGGTCACGACACGCCCATGAATTTTCTGCGTATCCGCAGTTCACAGGGTGTTTTTGTGAAAACCAGCTCGAATGTCTTGAGCTTTGCTCAGGGTAAGGGTTACCCTGAGAAGGACCTCGTTGCATTGGTCTTCCCTCGGTTTACCGGGGACTTGAGAAAGAAGTTGGCGCTTCGATCTCACAGAGGCTCGGAGTTGGCGCTCCGAGGTTCGGCTCTTAGAAACTCTCCTTAGACATCCCCTTCGGGGGATGTCTGTCTGGAAGTCCGGAGTTGGCGCTCCGTTGATTCGTCTCTCAGAAACTTGTCTGGATGTCCCTTTGGGGGTGTCCAGACCTCTTGAGTCCCGCTATCCAGTTGTCAAAATCTCCTCAAGCGGAGATGGTTAGTTGAGCTGCGTAACCTCCTTTACCGAGTCGTTACCCTGCATCCGACCACGCCACTGGCCAGCAGAAGTGAACCGACACGACCCCGCGGCAGTGATGCCAGCACCACCAGGGCCGATGTCGCAGGAATCGACACCTGTCACAGCAGTCACAGGTAGCGAGCGCGCCAGGTTCCGAGCGCCCACGCCAACGATTCATCGGTCAACGACTCCGCGATATCGCGGTCGAGCTGCAGGTTGTCACGGGCCCGCGCACCTGGCAGCACGATCCGTCGCCCCCTCCACGTCGCTGCCTTGCTGATCAAGCGTTTGAGCACGGTTCAGTCCTTTCCGGAGTGATCGGCCGGGGTTTGTTCACTGCTGACACCGCCGGCGGCCAGCGCCCGCCGCAACAGCGCCGCGTAGGCGTTCTTGGTCATCGGCGGCGTCATCGACGCGCCGAGCTCGGCCAGAGACCCGCCGGGGTTGGCGATGCGGTGCTCCAACGCCGCGATCCACCGCTGCACATGTGCTTCGGCTTGCTGCTCGGCCAGGGCCGCCACCGCGCGGCGCGCCAGGGCGGCCTGCTGCCGGCCGGCGTGGCTGGCACGCTGCGCGTTGATGTCAGCGCTGATCTCGGCCCAGCGGGGGTTGTTGGCCATCAGGCCACTCCCCATGCGTTGTCGAGCAGCTCGTAGTACCGAGCGGTGGCCGCCAGCACCGAACACGGGGCGGTGACGACGCACTCACCAGTGGTCAACCCCTGCCGCTCGCCACCCCACGGCCCCGCGGTGAACGTGCACGACGCGCAGACCAGCACGGCATCTGGGCACGCGGTGACGCCCGCGCCGTGCACGTCGGCGACGCTGTGCTGCTGCGCGCAGGCCTCGCACACCGCCACCGTCGGCCGGTGCCGGGAGACATGGGCCAGCAGATCGGACCGGTGGCCGGCCTCGGCCGCGGCCCCGGGCGGCAGATCGGCCAGGATCGCGGTGAACACCTGCCGCAGCAGGCCGTGGTCCCTGCCGGCGCCGGCCCGCGTGTACAGGTCGATTTCCTGCTCGACGGTCCCCATGTTGAGGGCCACGACCCACCCGCACCGTTCGCACCGGCCCTGGCTCAAAAACTCACTGTCGTAAGTGAATTGACCCATTCGACGCATGTACTGGGCGCGCGTGCCGCACACCGAGAACACCTCGACATCAGAGCGGCGAGCGCCCCTGGCGACGGCTCCGGCGATCCGCGGACCGTGCCGCTTCAAATCCACCGCATGCAGCAACCGCCACTGCGCTCCCCCTGCGCCGATACCGAACCGGTACTGCGGAAGCCGCATGCCTCCAACAGATTCCACCGACGGTGCCCTCCCCCTACTCACGCAGTCCTCCTCACTGCTTGCGGCCGCGCGGCCTGCTGCAAAAACTGGGCGGCCAAACGCTTGATCTGCTCGTACTTCTCGGGCGTCATCCGCTCTGGTGCCGACTGCCCCACCGCGTCACCGGCACCGGTGATGAGGGCGTCGGCCTGCATCTGCTTGATGTCGAGCGTTTCGAGCATGATCGGGTCGGATCCGTAGTCCGTGGTCGCAAAATAGGCGCGCACCGGTTTGGTCTGCCCCGGGCGCTTGGCCCGCCCGATAGCTTGCTTGTGCACCGCCGGGGACCAGTCCAGCTCGCCAAAGACCAACGTGTTCACCACATTTTGCAGGCCGTCGATGCCTGCGCCCGAGCGCAGCGACATGATCAGGACCCGCGAGCGGCCGGCCATGAAATCGTCCAGGGACCGCTGTTTTTGGTTGTTCGTCTCCCGGCCCGTGTACATCGCTGGCCGATATGCGCGCAGTCGCTCGGCCCAGATGTCCTGCACGGCATGATGCCAACCGAGCAGGATCACTCGGTGCTCGCTCTGCAGGATCAGTTTCACGAAATCAGCGACGAACTTTGCCTTGGCAATGCCGGTGTGCTGACGCATCATCCAGTCGAATTGCCCTGCCGCCGACCACCGTTCGCGAGGGTTCGCCGACTGGTCCAGGATCAGCCGGGCCAACGCCACCGCGTTGCCGTCGAGCTCGCTGAGCACACTGGGATCCGAAGGAACCGGCTGCTCGACCGTAATGACCGGTGGCACTTCGATACCCACCTCTTCCAGGGTGCGCACCACCAGCAGGCCCTGTGAGATCAGATGTGAGCGCAGCCCCGTCGGGTTGTACACCTTGGTTTTGGTGTCCAGACCCGAGGTGTGGCACCACTCACGCGCGAACTCGTACCGGTCACCCAACGCCCCCGGTCGCAGCACATCGATGACGTTGAAGATTTCGCCGCCGTAGTTGAATATCGGTGTCCCCGACAGGCCGATGCGGTAGGTGGCAGCTCCGGCAACGGTTGCCGCGGCCTTGTACCGGTCCGAGTCGTTTCGGCGTAGCTCCTGCACCTCATCGAAAATGACTGTGCGCACAACACCTTTGAGGTGGTGCTGCCACTTGGCCAGCTTGGCGTAGTTCAGCACGATCAGATCGGCGGTGCGGCCGCGGCGCTGCAGTGAATGAATCTTCCCGGTCTTCACCTCGATCGAGGTCAGCTCCGGGTAGAACTCCGCGAGCTGTTTCTTCCACTGCTTGGGCATCGCGCCGGTCAGCGTCACCGCCAGGGCCGGACGTGCCTGCGGCTGCTCCAACAGCGCCAGGCTGGTGAATGTCTTGCCGGCGCCGAGCTCGTCGGCGACCAGCACCCCGCCCGTGGCCCACACCAGGTCACGTGCTGTGCGCTGATAGCTCCGCAGCGGAACCGTCGGCGACACCCAGCCCGGCCCACCGGATACAGTCAGCTGCCGGCCGGCCAAGATTTCCTGCACCGTGCTTTCCCGGCGCCGATGCTCGTTGGCCATCGCCCGCAACCGCTTGCGATCCTCCGCGGAGGCCTTCATCGGGTGCCGGTCGGTCAGCCACTCCAGATCCCGCGCCACCTCGAGTGTGCCCGTCACCGTGACGGTGCCCCGGGCCGTAGCGGCCACCCGCGCGAAAATCCGCTTGAGCCGGATCATCACGTCCGGGGCGGCCTCGATCTCCCAGACCCCCTCTGGCAGCCACCGGTAATGGCCGACAACCCGTGCCGTCACAGCGATAACCCCGGCCCCGGCAGCGCCACCATCCGCACCGGCACACCGAGAATTTCGGCCGGCATCCCCGACAGCGACGACAACCGCGGTGTGGCCACCACGAGGGCCTGCACCCGGTCGTGGGCGGCGTACCGCACCAACTGGGACAGCACCGCCGACCCGCTGGCCCGCATCTTCACCTCGACGGCCACGCAGCCATCGACCAGGAAGTCGGGCCGGTCCTGCTTGCTCAGCCGGTATTCGCGGTCAACCCGAAAGTCGTGCTCCCGCAGTACCTGCTCGATGCCGTCCTGCAGCGCGATCTCCCGCGCCGCTCGGTACACCCGCCGCCCCAGTACCGCCACGACGTGATCGGCGATCGCCAACGCATCCAGGCCAGTGCGCGGGGCGCGCTGCGCCGCGCTCACCGGGACACCCCACGTTCGGGGCCGTCGAGGACATCCGTATCGGTCAGCAGCGCCACCCACCGCGGGTCGACGTCGACGAAATCGGGGTGCGCGTCCGCGGTCAACGTCGACAACTGAGTGTTCTTCGACAGCCGGGAAGGGTGCCGCGGCTGACCGTCAGTCGTCCAACCCAGGCAGGCCACCGCCCCACCGGTGCGCCGGCAGATGTTCCACAACCGGGTGGCCACCGCCCGGGCCCGGGCCGGGTCGGCGTTCGAGCCCCACGCGAACACAATCAGGTCATGGCGGGCCGCTTCCCGGTCGAGGTGCTCGTCATTGACCGAGCTGATCGGATCGACTATGCCCGCAACAGCTTTCGGGTCGGTCATCACGACATCGCTCAAATTCAGCAACGTGACTGCGTGATAGCCGAACCGCTCGGCGAAATCCATGTCGCGGCGGGTGGTCTGGTCGTCTTTGTGCTCGTCAGCATCTGACGGATTCAGGGACACAAACATCAGCGCCGGCCCCGAGCCCCACCGTCGGGTCAGCCAGTACCGGTACCGGCGATCGTCGGAGAACTCCGCGTCACGATCGACGTGACCCCACACCGGCAGGTTCAAATCCAACGTCAGCGTCATGGCCGACCCCTTCCATTGGCGTGCAACAGGTTTGGCGACTGAGGGAACTGATCCCAGGTGCGGCCGTCGAGCACGCGTCCGGCCGCTTTCTTGCCGACGCGCCAAACGGCATTCCAGGAGCCGCCCGCTGCTATGGCCGTGTCTTCGTCGGCGAGCTCGCCGGTCAGCACGTTGACGTAGCCGTGCGGGTCCCCGAAGTCGTGCTCTGGTCCTAAGACGCCGAGCCAGTCGCCCCACTGTTTGAACTGGAACGCCACGCCAGCGGTTTGGCACTGATCCAGCAGCGACAGAGCCCAATCCGGGTGCATCGGCCGCGAGCCCGGACCGGACTCGCCTCCAACGATGACCCAGTCGAAACCCGACAGGTTGGCATCGTGGATCGGCTCCAGCAGCGGCTCAATCGACAAGCCCCGGATCGCTGCCGGTGTCTGCCGCAAGGAATCCCCGCGTGTGCGTAGCCACTTTGCGTTCTCCGCGGTGACCATCAGCCAGACGTTCGGCAGGACCATGAAGTTGCCGCGTGCGAAGCCGTCGAGCGCCGCCGTGATCGTCTCGTCGGCAATACGGTGCCGACGCGCCCAGGTGGCCAGCATCGAATTGAGGGCTAGATACACCAGGCCGGCGAAGCGGGGCGACCCGATCAGTGAATGCATCCGGTCGTGCCGCTTGGTCAACACGATGAAGGTGTGCCGCGGAGCCAACGCCATGACCGCCCACACCTGCGCGATGTACTCGTCGGGGATCTCTTTGTGAAACAGGTCAGCCATGCTGCACACGAAAATCCGCATCGGCTTGACCCAGCTGAGCGGAAAAGCGAGCCGCTGTGGGTGCAACCGAACCCCGGTCGTAGATCCGATATCGCTGCCGTCGAATCGCCTGTGCTCGATACGAAATGGAATCTGGCGCTCGATGTAGCAGTGCAAGCAGCCCTCGGAGACGCGGGTGCAGCCATCCGCGACATTCCACGTCGCCCCGGGGGCGCCGTCATCGCCGCGGGTCCATTCGATACGCGTACCAACACTCATCGGACCTCCAGGTCATCGGTGCTGCGGCTAGGCAACATCGCTGCCGTCCCCGGCTCCCGGCGCGTTGGTGGGGCACTTGGGGTTGTGGCCCTGTGTTGGTGGGTGGCAGCCGCAATCGGGGCAGCGTTTGATTGCGATCAGTTTGGCGCGGCTGTAGGGCAGCCAGATCGGCCCGCCGCCCCGGTTGCACTCGATCGACGAGTGATCAGCCATTGGTCGCCTCCCGCCGCAATTTCTTTGGTGTTGAATCGGTTTCGTGTCCATAAGGTTCACTGGTCCTCCATCGCTGCGGTCAGTGCAGCGAACGCGTCATCGGCGGCGTTATGGATGTACTGCCAATGCACGCAACGACTTCCGCCGTGCTCGATCAGATGCTGATGCAGCGTCCCGTTGAGCGTGGCCTGCCGGATGCTCTCCCGGTTGGGGTAGCGCACCCGCGCGATCACCCCGTCCTTCTCCAGTGCACGCAGATGCGGGTACACCGCGGTCGCCGTCGGCGGGGCAGCAAGACGATGGGGCCCGTCGCCGCGGCAG
This sequence comes from Mycobacterium sp. SMC-13, assembly GCF_045311035.1. Taxonomy (NCBI): domain Bacteria; kingdom Bacillati; phylum Actinomycetota; class Actinomycetes; order Mycobacteriales; family Mycobacteriaceae; genus Mycobacterium; species Mycobacterium sp. SMC-13. The sequence continues at coordinate 77,309 of NZ_JBJIAI010000020.1, read as the reverse complement.
TCGACGATGCGGTGGCCGACCCGCTCGGCGTACGCATGCACCGTGGCGCACAGGCCAAGGCAGCTGTATTCGACCCACGGAAGCCCCGAGAGCTCGGCCAGCTGCGGTGTCATCAGCGGCACGTCGGACTCGCGCAGGGCCGCTGCCAGCTGATCGCGTAGGGCCACCGTGTGCGCGGCCGCGGTGCGGCTCATTGCGCCACCGCCAAAGCTCCTGCCGTCAGGACAGCCTCGCCCGACACGTCCTGGTGGGATGCACTCGTGGCAGTGGTGATGGTGCGGGCAATCTCGTTGGCCACGACGTGCGGCGCCTCGTGCAGCAACATGTGCCCCGCTGCCGGCAGGTGCCGGTGGGTGGCGCCGTCGATACCGTCGGCCAGGTCCCGCGCATGGGCAGGCGGTGTCAGCAGGTCCGCGCCGCCACTGATGACGGTGGTGCGGGCCGTGATCGTCGGAAGCACGCCGTACGCGTCGTAGGACTTCAAGCTGGGCAGGAACCCGACCGCAGTGGTCAGCGGTGTGGTGTACACGGCGTTGGCCACCGTCGCGGTGAGGGTGTCGCGGTCAGCGTCGCACAGGCCGCACACCCTGCCCACAGACCGGCACACCGGCCGCACCAGCGCCCGGACCGCCCTGTCGCCATGGTGGGTGTGCTCGACAACCTCAGCCAGCGCACCCAGCAGCGGCAGGCCGAGCAGACGGCCGGCGCCCCGCTCGGCCAGACGACCGGCCGCCGTACCGACCAACACGAGCGCATCGGGGTCCATCGGCCGCCAGCTCGCCGGCAGCCGCAGGTACTCCAGCAGCGCCATCCCACCCATCGAATGGCCCACCAGGGTGCAGCTCCCACGCCCCCCGGTCCCGGCGAGCACGGCGGCCACGTCGCGGCCGAGCTGGGCGATGGTGTAGCTGGCCATCGCCGCTGAGCCCGAATGTCCATGACCGCGGTGATCGACGGCAACCATCCGCACCGCGTCGCCAAAACGGCGCCGCAGCAACGTGATCTGCGGCATGAAGGCCAGCTTGCTCAAGCACAGACCGTGCCAGAAATACACCGTGTGTTCGGCATCGGCGGAGCCGTACTCCTCCACAGCCAAATCCACTCCGTCAGCGGTGGTGATCGTGTGCCGGCGCACCTGCAGATCGGCGGCCATGTCAACGGCCCACCGGAACGACAGCGCACACCGAAGGCTTGCCAAAGATTGATTCGGAGAACAACATCACACGCTTCTTTCTAAAAGACCGTGTCGTTCAGGCGGTTTTCGCAGGGAGGGCGCGGGAGCGGGCGTTGCGTGAACCGCCACCGAAACTGCGGGCGCTCACCAAAATCGGCTTACCCGGAACACGACGGTTCTTGTTGTAGCGCAACATGATTGCGGTCGCGGTCCGCACACCGGCGGTACCGGTGAGACCCATCGCCTCCTCCAAGGCCGCGACGTGTGACTTCAACGACCGCGGGGTCACATCAAACAACGTGTCGATCAGCCGGTGCGGATCGATCCGATCGCGCAGGTGGTGCTGAATCAGCCCGACAGCATGCACAATCGGCGCGTCGAACGAATCGACATCCCGGTCCCACACCTCGGTGATCAGCTTGAGCGTTTCGCCGACCAATTTGGTGCCCCCGAGGGCCGCCAGCTTCTCCAGCGTGGCGGTGCACCGCACGTTGCCGGCCCGCGGGGCCGGATCGATCCGCAGACCCAACCCGATCACGACGTTCTCGATCGCCACCACCGACGGGTCACCGCTGGCCTTGCGGGCCCGCCAGTGATCCCACGTCGAGGGCCGCCGGCGCTCGCGGTTGAGCCGATCGAACAACCGCGCCTCGTCCGCCACCGAGAGTCCTTCATGGATGCTGGCCACCAGCAGGGACGCCGGCTCACGCAGCAGGGCAGCCTGCCACCGGTGCTGTCCGTCGATGACGGCGTACCGGGGCCGCACACCCTCGCCGCGATCGCTGACCTCGATCACCCCGGCCAGGCGGCGATCCCAGTGCGCGGCGTAGTACCGCGCCCGGGCCAGGTCCACCGGCCGCTGGTAGCTCTCGTCGACGAACATGTCCTCGACGGCGATCGCGTCGATGTAGGCGCCGGCGATCGCGGCCGGGACGGTCGCACCCACCGCGGCGCTCATGCCGCACCCCGCTCGTCATCATCGACACCCTCTGCGGGGTAGGCGACGGCACCCTGGCGGACCATCCGGGCCCGCTCGTTCGCGGTCAGCGCTCCCCACACCCCGCGGTCCTGCAGCCCTTTGGTCAGCCCGTAGGTCCGGCACTGAGCCAGCACCGGGCAGTAGGTGCACACGGCCTTGCAGTCGGCCTGCATCGTGGTGCTGCGTGTAGTCCAGTCCAATTCAGGAAACGAGCCGCACGCACCGCGGTAGATGAAATCCTTGAGCTCGACCTCCGGCTGCGGCGGCGGCGGGCACGGCAACCCCAGATAGCGGGTCACTGACCGGGTGGTGACCCGAAGGTGGTCGGCGATCACATCGATCGACTGACCCCGCTCATTCATCCGGTGGGCCGCGATCCGGTTAGCGATCCACCGCGCCTCCGACTTTGACTGTCCGACAAGAGTATTCATGCGTTTTTCCTCACAACATTCGAGTCACGAAGCTGCTGATACGCGTCAGCGACTTCTGCGATACCGAGCCGATCGAGGGCCGCGGGAACGTCGCCGGCGCTGATCGCGGCGCGCGGTTCCCCCTCGGTGGGCTTGGCGGTAATGCCCAGCCGCGTCATCACCGCGGTGAGCGTCAACATCATCGGCGTGTTGGGGCACGCCACTTTCAAACCGTGCTTGTTGAAGGTGCCGGCGGCATGGACCGCGCCGCGGCTGATGCCCAGCGCGGCACCCATCCCCTGCCCGAATACCCACCGGCCATCGCGAAAGCCGTAGGGGCCCAACACCATTTGCGGGTTGGTGACCACGATGACGCCGCCGTCTTTACCCACCTCGGCAAGTTCGACGTCCCCTTTGGGCAACACCCCGTAGGCCCACATGGCGGTGGACCCGTCCTCGAACGTGATCCGCATCTGGTTTGCGGTGCGCTCCACGGTGGGGGTGAACGCCAGCAGGGCGGCGATGTGACGGTTACGAACCGCCTCGTCGTCCCGAGACGCCTTGCACAGGTGCAACCGTGCCGCGCTGGCCACACCGGAAAACCCGGTCTGCCGCGGCCGCCGGCGCACCGGGGCGGTGCTCTCGGCGATCATGCCGACACCCCCAGGTCCTGATCGGGCCGCGCCGCGGTACCGGCGATGAGCTCCAGGCGCTGCATCGCCGCAGCCCAGGCCTTGCGGTTACCACTCGACCGCTCGGGAACCCAGACGCCGGCATACATGCCGGCCTGTTCTTCGTTGGCGACCGCCTCGGCGGCGCAGTCACGCCGGACCGGGCAGCGCTGGCACATCCGCTCCAGATGCACCCGCACAGCGAGCACCGGCTTGCGGTCGGCCTTCCACAACTCCGGAGCATCAGGAGTCTCCAGGAAGCAGATCGCCCGCCGCTGCCACTGCGACCCGGTCACGGTCATCATCGGCCCGACACCGCCAATGCCGCACGGGCACTCGTGGTTTCGGCGATGAACCGCACCGAGGCGGCGCCGACGCGCGCGGCGAGCTCGCGGGCCGGGTCGTCGAACCGCACCGCCGACCAGAGCGCGTCGAATTCACGCTTGAGGAACCCGATCCCCTCATGACTCGAGGCCAGCGCCCGGCCCCGCGGACCGACCAGCGGCCCCACCAGGTGCACCTCGTCCGCGGCGATGCGGCCGCGCTGCAAGGGGTCCGGTGAGTGCTCGTACAGATCGGCGATCAGCCGAAGGGCCATCGCGCCGACCTGGGCAGCTTCCTTCTGGGCGAGCCCAATGTGGTTGGCGCGGACCTCGTCCCACACCTCGTCGATCTCTTCGGCCAGGACCATGGCGCCCTCTTCGAGGCTGAGCCAGGTTCGCGGGAACGCGACCAGGCTGCGGGCGTATTCGTCCCAGATCGCGTTTTCGGCGTGACCGTGGCGGGCGTCGGGATCGCTGGCGGTGCAGGCCGCGGCGATCAGATGGGGGATCGTCCTCATGCCGGCACCGCCCACGCCGTCTGCAGGCACTGCCTGCAGGCCTCGTCACCGTGCACGCAGGGGTCCCCGCACACCAGGCACGAACCGGTGCACGAACGGCACGCCATCTGCCCGTCGACGCGGACCGGCTCGATCGGCTCTTTGCCGCACATGGGGCACTCGTCGAACGTCGCTCGCCCGCGCCAGCTACCAGGGGCAGAAATCGGCGCGATCGACGAACCGCCGTTGCTGCGAACACTGTTCGCGCAGTTCTGGGCCGTAGAAAGAACATTTAAGGCCGGAACACTTGATTCAGGTGAGGCGTAGCCTCTACCCTGAGATTGACCGAGCAAAGTCATCTCTCCTTAATTGGGGAGACCCGGACGCGAAGTTCGCGCTTCCCGTCCAACCCCTTTGGAGTGGCCCCCTCACGGGGGCTTCTCTGCTTTCTGGGGTAAGGGTCACCGCTATGCAGATGTGCTGAATGTGGGCCGCGGTCGGCGGCCGCGGCATCAAAGCTGCAGGGCTATCACCACCCCGCGAAACCTGTACGCGCCGGCCATGATCAGCTCACCCGGCCTTCGCCGGTGACGGTGTCACCGATCAGTTCTGCCACCAAACGCCGCTGGTTCTTGTCCAGCCGGGAAAGGTGTTTGGCCAATGCCGACGCCTCGGTGTGATCGCTGGGCATGGTGCCCGGGTAGATCACCAGGTCCCGTCCGCCGTCAGCGTTCGGAATCTCGGCGACGAACCCACCACGAGCGATCGGGTCGCCGCAGCCGTAGAGCTTCCAGCCGTGCCGTTTGAGGGTCTGAGCCCACCAGTAGGCCATCCGCACGCGTCGGTCGGGCTGGGTGAGCCATCCGGGGATGAAGTCGGTGCACTGCCGTACCGGGGCCGGGGTAACGATCAGCCCCTGCTGGCCGAGCAGCTTGATGATCGAGAACAGATCGGCGGTCCAGCCCAGCGCGCCCAGGCGCCAGATCGCCTCGGCAATCAGTGACGGAAGGTCGCTTGGCAGCGCGGCGGCGAGGTCGGCGCGGCGCACCACAGTGACGCTCTGGTACGAGGCCAGGCGCACGGTCACAGTCGCGGCCTTGGTGGCGATGTCGAATCGGACGTCGGTCAAGATGTCGCCGCGGCTGCGCAGGTCGCGTGCCCACCAGTACAGCGGGCGCAGGCCCTCGGTGGGTTGGGCGTTCGTCGGGATGGCCGAGATGGTGTCGTAGCGGGGCTCGAAACCGGCCAGTTCCGGCATCACGGGCATCGGACGCTGCGGCAACAGGTGTGGCAACTTCACCGAATCCCTCCTCATCATGCGGTCCTGCCGATACCATACTCTAAACTAAGACGAAAAAGTAAGACACCAACATTGACAGATTTGAGGGGCGTTCGGTGAACCTGTCTGACTATGACCCGATCCGCAGGCCGCGCATGACGCGCCGAGTCCTGCGCGGATTCAGCGCAGAAGCCTTCGCCGAGGCCCGCCGCAACACCAACATCAGCGTGGCCGACCTGGCCCGCATGACCGCCGTCTCCCAGGCCTCCCTCTTCAACTGGGAGCGCGGCAAGGGAACCCCGCAAATCGACCTGCTCGCCCGTGTCATGGCCTACCTCAAGACCCCCATTGAGCAGGTCGTCAAAGTGCCCGTCGACGAGCGCTACCCCGGAGACTGGCGCGTCATACGAGGCATGACCCAGCCCGAACTGGCCGCCGCGGCCGGCATCGCCACCAGCACCCTCAAAGGCATCGAACGCGCCGACTCCGCGCTCACCGACGCCAACGCGACCACCCTCGCCGGCCTGCTGGGCATCAGTCCTGCGGAGTACCGGGCCGCCTACGAACGGGCTCGCCAACGCCCGCCCGGAACGACCGCGTAGCCCATACCGTGACTCCAGCAAACTCAATGGGCTGGAAAACCGCAGGAAGGTACGAATTCCGCTACCACAGCCAACGTGCGCAGGGGCATGGTCCGACGCGCCTAAAAGGCCGCCAAAAGCCCAGTTAGCGCGTCGATTCACCCCCATAACTCCTCCCATTTCTCAACGGTAAACCCTCCCAAGGGGAGGTCCTGACACCAAAATTCCAACAGCCAGGCAAGGGAAAGTCACGAAAGTTGGCAAAGGCAATTCCGACAGCCGAACCATAACGATTCGATAACGATTGCCTGGTGGCGCCGAACACACCGCCGCCAACCCGACACCTCTACTTGTCGGCCCCACCCGGCAAGCTGAACCCATGACCACCAGTGACTACGTCGTCGTCGATGTCGAAACCTCCGGCACCGACCCCCAAACCGACCGGGTCCTGAGCATCGCCGCCCTCACCCTGCACCCCGATGGCACCGTCGACCGCACCCTGCACACCCTGCTCAACCCCGGCGTCGACCCCGGGCCCACCAACATCCACGGCCTCACCCCCGCGATGCTCGCCGGTCAACCCGACTACGCCACCATCGCCCCGGCCCTCGCCGACCTCCTGCGCGGCCGAATCCTGGTGGCCCACAACGTCGCTTTCGACTACGCGTTCCTGGCCGCCGAAGCCCGACGCTCGGGCACCGAACTACCCGTGACCACCGCCTTATGCACCGTCGAACTCGCCCGACGCCTCAACCTCGGCACCAACAGCCTCAGCCTGGCCGCCCTGGCCCACCACTGGGGCATCACCCAAACCAACCCCCACGAAGCACTCGACGACGCCCGCGTCCTGGCCGCCATCCTGCGCCACGCCCTGACCACTGCCGCGCACCGCAGCATCGCGCTGCCCCTGCGCGCGCCACACACCCTCGCCACACCGGTCTTTTCCACCGCTCGCCACGCGGCCTAGCCCCACCAGAGCGCCGAAAACCGTTGCTACGCAAGACATTGGCCACCGTGTCCGACTCCGGCGTTACCGTCGGCCGATGCAGGACATCCACCCACAGCCTCAGCGGAACCACCCGGTTCTGCTGATCGCGAGCCACGCGGCCTCCGCGATGGTCATCGGCCTGTGCGCGGCCCTTCCCGCTACCGGCATCGCCTTCCTGATCGCACTGACCGCCAGCTGCATCAGCACCCACGGCTGCGAAACACCGACCGTCGTCGACACCTTGGTGCCCGTCGTTGCCATTGCCGTCTGGACCACCACCACCCTGGCCGCCGGCTCACGACAGCTCCGGGCCGCCCGGTCCGCCGACCATCACCGCACACCGAAAGGGCTCCGACCATGACCAGCACCCTGTCCGACGAAAACCGCGGCCTCTACGCCAAATACATCGTTACCAAGGCCGACGGAACCCCCGTGCCCGGGCCACTGTTCATCCTGCGCTACGGCAAAGACCCCCACGCCCGCGTCGCGCTGGCCGCCTACGCCGACTCCTGCGAAGCCACCCACCCCCAGCTGGGCATCGACCTTCGTGCCCAGCTGGCCAAGCTCCGTATGTCGGCCAACGGCACCGACTGCCGCAACGCAAACCCCGACATCTGGCGAATGACATTCGCCAATCACATCGAGGCGGGTATTCGCTTCGCCGACCTCGCCGGTGACGACTTAGACACGGCCCGCGGACTCGACCGCGACCTCACCCGCGCATTCAGCGTCTACCTCAACAGCACCGAGTCCGACCGTGAACGGCAATTCCTGGTGCAGATCATCACCATCGCCGCCCGCGCCTACGCCTTCTACGTGCAGCTCGACCACAAAGAGTTGGCAGGGCTGACCTACCGCATGATGTCCGACCTCGGTGGCCTCTCCGACGTGCTCGCCCGCCGCTGAACCCACCCTCTGTACGAAAGGCCTCCATGAACCGCCTCCCCATCACCCTCACCGCCGCCGCGGCCGCAGCGCTCGCCCTCACAGGCTGCGCCGCTGGGCCCGCCCAGCACGGTTTCCAGGTGATGAAGGCCGCCGGCAGTCAAACCGCACCCACGCCGGCAGGCGGGCCGCTCGCCGTGGGGCCCGGACCCACCAACTACACCGTGCAGCCCCAGCCCCCGGCCGGCAGCTGCCACTACCGCTACACCCCTGCCGGCGAACCACTACCGGATCCGCGCTGCACCCCCGGAGCCATCAGCCCCAAGGTCACCCAGAAAACCCTCGCCAGCACCGTCTGCAAAGCGGGCTACACCAAGTCGATCCGCCCGGGCGTGGAAATCACGCGCCCTGAAAAGCGCGCGAACGCCCAAAGTTACTCATTCACAGGCGATATGGCCGACGCTGAGTACGACCACCTCGTGAGCCTGGTGCTCGGCGGCGACCCCAACGACCCCCGCAACCTCTGGGTCGAGCCACCCAGCCCGGGCCGCAAACCCAAAGACGGTGTGAACAACCCGAAAGACATTGTGGAGAACAAACTTTCCGCAGCGGTCTGCTCCGGCCGCGTCCCCCTGGTCGATGCCCAGAACGCGATCGCCACCGACTGGACCACCGCCCTCGATCGACTGGGCCTGCGATGACCACCGCCCGGCCAACCCCACCAAGCTCATCGAAAGGCATTCTCTGATGCGCGGATTCGGATCGATCATCACCACGGTCATGGGCGGTCTGATCGTGCTGACCATAATCACCACCCTGCCCCGGCTGATGAGCAGCATGCAGGAAGTGGCCAAACAAGCCACCCCGGCCCCAGCCGGACCACCGCCGCCGGCCGCACCCGTCGACATGGCCACCGTGGCCGTCGTCGGCGTCATCGCGCTCACCCTGTGCGTGGCGATCCCGATGGGCATCGTCCTGGTCCGCCGGCGAACCACTCGCGCCATGGAAAAACGCGCCGCCACCGCCCGCCTGGCCGGCCAGGCCGAACTGTGGCAGCGCGGCACCCAGGCCCTGGCCGAGACCAGCGAAGCCCTGATGGAATTCGAGACCGACCCCGAATCGGTGTACTTCACCCGCCGCCTGCTGGCCGACGTCAATGAGCCAGCCACCGCGGCGTTCTACACCGCCTACGACACCGCGCGAAACCTGCGCACCGAGAGTGTTCCCGCCGACACCGACATCATCATCAAGTTCGTCGACGCGGCCAAGGCCGCCCAACGGGCCTTCGGCGTCGCCGACGAAAACGCCCGCCGCAAAGCGCGATTGGGCATCAGCCACGGCGACCACTGGCTCACCGACAACGAACGCCGCAAGCTCGACCAGGCCCAAAAGCTGATGCGCCAGGCTCACGACCCCGCGGTCACCGAAACGGCTGCCCACAACGCCCTGACCAAGGCACTGAGCCTGCTCGACACCGCCGGCGCTATCGTTCCCGAACGATTCACCGCCAACGTCACCAAGAGCATCGCCGCCGTGCACCGCCGCGCCCTGACCAGCTGACCCACTAACGAAAGGGCCACACCGATGCTCCGCGTAGCTCACGCCAGTCACACCGGCACCCTGTACCTCGTCGATGTGCGACCCCCCGACGGCATCGTCGAACTGGTTCGCGACACCCAGCTGGAAACTTGCACCACCGCCGACCGCATCGTGTTCTGGTTCACCCGCAGCACCAACCGAGCCTTCATGCGCCCCAACACCATGGCCACCGAACTCCTGCTGGCCACAACCGAATTCACCGCCCGCGACGTTCCCATCCTGCGCGGAAACATCGTCATCACTGGCCGCGACGGCGCCGGCGAACCCGCCGCCCTGACCACCCACCAGCTCGACATCCTCAAACACCCGCTCCTGAGCAACCGCCAGAAACACACCCTGCAGCGCCGATTCGCCCGAGACCTCCGAATCCAGCGTCGCCAAGCGATCGCCGAGAACGCCGAAGCGATCCGCCGAGCCCAACAACCCTGGACCAACCCTCAAACGTAATCACCACCAACCTGAGCACCCACGCCCCCCGACCTCGCGAAGGCACTGCTCGCCACCGCCCTACCCAGCCGCTGTGCACACACCAGCGGGGTCGCCATCACCGCCCGAAACTGGCCCACATCCTCGACCGGGACACACGCTGAGCCGGCACCAGGTCGGCCACCGCCGGCCCACGGCCGTGGCGGCTACCCGGACACATCGAACGAACCCTCGTCCGAATAGTCCGTTTCGTCCAAATCCCATGGCCGCCCATTGCAGTCGATCACGCTGTCGTGCTCACACTCGGGGCAACGGAACGCCGACATCAACCCGACCAGATGCCGGCCACCCTGTAACCGCGCCCGCCCAATTGCACGTACCGCCGTACTCGAGTCGGTCCACACCCGGCCAGAACAAATCATCGGCGGCCGCGTACTACCGCATTTTCCGCACCGTGACGGCTTTTTCGGGGACGGGCAGATGAACATGCGGCCGGTGTCCTCCCAGTCGCCCCACTCCACACGCAGCCCGTCCCAGCGCGGCGGTAGATCGTGCTCGCGTTCACAACTCAAACCCGAGTTGATCCCCGCCGGCCGGCATGACCGTCTACTCCGAGTCCGTGGCCGCGATCGCCACGGGATTGCGCTGCTCCAGCGCCGGCACCCGCGACAAATGTTCCCACGACGCCGGCACGGTCGCGAGCTTGCTCATCTCGCGGGTGATCGCCCCAATCAGGCTGGGCCACATCGGCTTCGGGGTCGATGGGTCAGCTAACTGAGCGGTCAGTGCATGCAGCCGCCGCAGTGCCGCCCGCTCGGTCGGACTGCGGTCAGACAGCCCGACCGCCAGCGCGTGATCGTTGGCTGCGCCCCAAGCCATCAACGCCGCTTCCGCGGCCCGCTCGGCCTCATCGAGTTCGGCCGCAGCCGACGACTCCCCAAGTCCTCGGCCAGGGCTCGCAGCTCATACAGCGCCGACCGGTAGGCCGCGGTCTGCGCCACCGCCGGGTCGCGCAGCAACGGCTTGGTGAGGTAGTAGGCGTCCAAATCCATTTCATACGAGAGCCATTCAGCATCCAGCTGGGCCAGCGCCGCCTGTACCCCGGCGATCCTGGCCGCCCGCTTCTCACGAGCTTCGGCCAGGCAAGGGATGACACCGTCGAGGTGGGTGCGCGGCTTCGCTGCCGGAGCGGCGGCCGTAGGAGGCATGTGAACTGTCTGGCGCCGCGGAGCCAGACCCGAGGACACGGCCCGCACCACCCGCCGGCCCACGAACGCCCCCGCCGCCAACGTTGCCGCCGCCGCCGGCCCCGGCGGGTACCCGACGACGCCGGAAAACTGGCCCGCCAGCAGATCGCCGCACTCAACACCGACCTGGTGAGCCCACGCTTCGAGCTGCCGCACGCTGAGCTCACCGACCGCCGTCGTGACGTTCCTGGTCACGTACGCCATCCCGTAGAACATCAGCGCCATCGTGTTGATCCACATCACGACCCACAGCCCGGCGCTGACCGGACACAACGACACCTGGAGCCACGTGTACCCGTACCGAGGGATCGCGACTGTGTGGATGGAGTTCGGCTGAACCTGCCGGCCCTGCGCCCTCACCTCAGTGCGCCGCCAGCCATTGCCCCGGCCGAAGTCCTCGTCGAAAACCTCAGCGGTGGTCCGAATCTCCTCCATGGCCTCATGATGCCCGCTCGGTGCGACACCGCGGCCGATGTCTCCCCAGCCCCCGACCAGCACCGAAAACGCGATCGCTAGGTCGTGTCCAACCTGCGAGGCACCATCTGGCACATGCGATTCATCGGAACCCCAAGGGCTACCCGCCGCCACGCCCCTACCCCGGGAGATGCCCGATGATCCACACCACCGTCTGCTTCGAGGCGCGCTGCGACGAATGCGATGCCGGGTTCGGCGGCTGCGAAGACGACAGCGTCATCGTCCACTACCCCGACGCCAAAGGACTCGAGGACGACCTCACAGCCAACGACTGGGCAGTCACCGGAACCAGAGTGCTGTGCCCCGAGTGTCAAAGCCATATTGGCTGCAGCCTCGTCGGTCACGACTGGACGCCCTGGCAATCCCTCGAACACCTGACCCTGCCGGGCCAGATGCGCAGCTGCAAGCACTGCAGCACAACCGAATTCGACCCACCCGTGCAACCCACCACGGACGAACCGCACGACAGATTCACCCACGTGCCGTGAGTACCCCGAGGAAACACCATGAGCATCCACCCGATCACGCAGCGCGTCCGAAACAACATCGTCCGCGTCTTGTCCGACGCCTACCCCGAGGAACTGTCCACACGAGAAGTGTTGGCGCAGTTGACCAAACAGTACGGCTGCAACCACACGTTCCGCCGCGCCCACGACAAGACACGCTTCGTCCCGGTCTCCCTCCTCGAGGGCTGCACAGCACCCCCAGGTTCCGATTGCACCCACGCGTGCTGGTACAGCCAGGCCTATCCGGGCCTGCGTTCCCTGGCTAAACAGCGCAGTGTGGAATGGATCATCCGGTCCGCCGGCCCGAACCGCGGCGCCTACTGGCGGTATCAGCCCGACCCTGACCCCGACGTCAGCGACCACCCCGGGCCCGACGCTACCGGCGCAACACGCAGGCCTGAATCGGACGTCCCGCCCTACCGTGGCGAGATCGTCGACCTAGACGCACCCCGGGAGGACCCCGCCGGTGGACAACTAATCGATGCCCACAGCCGCTTCACCACACCACCCCGTCCTCAGCAGCCGCGCTGCCGTGACTGCGGCGAACCCGGAATCCACTACGTCATGCCCCACGTCGATCACCGCCGGCGCAAGCCTTGGCCCCAGCCATACTGGCTCTGCGCCGCCCACGGTGACCCGATGCCCGGGGCGCAACAGTGACCCCGCGGGCAATCCGCTCCCAGCCGGCGCACGGACATGACTATCGGACTGGCGCGCCGAAACACCGAGAGGCCCAGTGCGGCTGCTCACCTACCGTAGGAGCTCCCCATGACCAGTGTCCGTAACGACCCCGCCTACCCGTGCACCAGCCCGCCACCGATCAGACCGTGGAGCGGATTCGACATCCACCGCGAAACCGATTGCGCCATAGCGACACGGATCGTCGCTGAACTCCTGGCCGATGACCAATGGCACACCCCCGGTGAGCTCGCCAGCGAGCTCAACTACGAGCTCGACTTCGAAGCCGACCGCACGAGAAAGCTGCTCACCGCCGTCCAATCCCACGGCGACATCAGGCGAGACAACGTAGGCAACTACCGAATCACCACACGCTGGCGCAGCCACCCCCACAACACCGAACACGTGCAAGCCGCCCTCCACGAGCATGATGTGACTGAAACGGTCAGCGACACAGAAGAACTCGGTGCACTGCCCAACATGTCCGTCGTCCAATTCCGCGGGCCGGGCCTGCGCGGAAAGACCCGCCTGGTCTACCAGTTCGACGAGCTCAACTGGTACGCCCCCGGCGACACTGAACCCTTGCCCTCGGACTACTTCCCGCCCGAGGCCTACCCAGCCCACGTCCTCTGGAAGCCCACCGCATGACCAACTACCTACTCGGAGTGGCTACGCCAGTCCTGTTCGGATACATCGGATTCGGCGCATTCATCATGAAAGAACAATGGCGCCAACACCCCTCCGAACACTGGAAAGCCCAGTACCGCAGTCCCTACACCAAACCGCCTCTGCTGGTACGCAGTTGGTCGGCCTTCCTCGCTCTCTGGCTGCCTACGCCACTGCTGTGGCCGCTGACCATCCCCATCGGCAAGCTGGCGTTCGTGCGCTACCGCCACGCCCACAACAAAGCCGCAGAACGCGCTGGCCTCGCCAGCACCTAACGCCGCGTCCTCAAGACAGGGATTCCAGTCACGGATGCACCCGCGTCAGTCATCCACTCGCTGGAAGCTGATGCTACGGGTGCAGCAGCGTCGCTATGTCCAGCCCTGCTCGGTAAGTTCGACGCGAACATCGTGGGCGGCAATACCCGCCTGGTACATCGCTTCCCAGGTGTCTCGGTCGAGCCAGACGCCGACGGCATCGTCACCGCGCTGGATTTTCAGGAAGATCGGCGGGCCGTAGGCATTGCTGGCGGTCGGCTCAACGGTCACGGTTGCCGGAACGGCCTTTTCATCGGTGTACGACCACGAATCGTCCTCGGGTGCCTCGACAGCCGGTGCGTCATCTCTCTGCACATCGGAAATCGCAACTGTGCGTGGGTGTTTCATCGGTCTCTCTCCTTGAGTCTCTGGGCATGGCTGTTAGCGGTCAGTGCTGTGCTCGGCCGAGCATGATGGTCTCGGACCAACCCTTCGGGACGAGTCCGGCGCGCCAGTGGGCGGGCTGGAGACGGTGGTGCCAGGTTCCGTTGGTGGCCACGGTGCGGGCCACGCCGTCGGTGACGGTGAATTCGATGCCGAGTTCGGCGAGGTTGCGGGTGTCGCGCGCGAACGGGACGGTGACCAGAATCAGCTCCCCCATGTCGTGGATGCGGCCGGGGTCGGTGCGCCAGACGTTCGCCGGAGAGATGGTGCCGAGCTCACAGTGCAGCCATCCGGTGTCGGCGTCCTGCCAGATTTCGACTGATGATGTTGACGTCATGAGGCGATCGCTCGGGGGGCCGCTGGTGTGGGGTGAATGCACCGGTCGGTGGTGCACAGTGGGGTGCAGAGCTGGATGTGCCAGCCGGTGAGGAACGAAGCCAGGCGGACGTTTAGCCCGCGGGCACCGATGGCCCGAACGTACGGCGACGGCCGGCCGGCGGTGGGGGTGGTGTCGAAAACGATCCGCGCATGGCGCTCGGCGGTATCGGTGATCGTGACACTCAGCGGTGTGATGTTGTGTGCGCCAATGGCGTTGGCCAGGTAAGTGGTGGGGTCCTCGCTGTAAGTGACGATCGACATCGAATCCAAGGCCAACGTGGTGGCGGCGGCCCGGACGCGGAAGCCGCCTTTCCCGATGCACACCTGTGCGGCGTCGACGCCGGGCTGATCGGTCTTCACCGAGACCTTGCAGCGGGTGTCAGCAATCGCGACGTGGACGACGTCGACGATGTCGAACCCGATCTCGGGGACGTGGCGTGCGAGTGCGTCAAGGACAGCGGTGCGGCTGATGCGGGGCATGGGTGCCTTTCAGGGCAGATGGAGGCGGTGGGTGATGTCGGTGAGGTGCTTGCTGATCTCGGTGGTGGGGTCGCCGCCGAGGGACCCGATCGCTACGAGTGCGCTGAGGGCGGTGGCGGCGAGATGGGCGTAGATGTCGTCGAGGGTGATGCCGTTGTGCGAGTCGGCGCCGGTCCATTGCAGGTACGCCTGTACGGCTTGGCCGCTGTCGGCAGCGATCCGCAGGACGCGGACCGAATCGGGGACCTGCTGCTCGTCGTGCCAGCGCACCAGTGAGTAGATGCTGGTGGCGCTCAACACGATTGGATCAGTCATGGCTGTCTCGGCTCTTGCGTGTCGGCTGGTCGACGATGCCGACGAACGTTGTTGAGGTGGTTGGCCACCGGAGCCCCCTTTCGGTGTGTGCTTTTCACCTGCTGATGTGAGGCTAAGGCCAAGGCCGGACACGATGGCCAACCTCTCAGCGGCGGCCCGAGGCCTCGGAAAGGTGACTGCGGGAAGTCGGTCGTCGGCGGTACAGTCCCGACATCGACCACGTTCGGGGGACAACCATGGCGCACGATACGAAAACCGATACCGAAGCCGAGCCGACGCTCGAAGGGCGGCTCGCTGCAGCGGAGTCCGAAATCGAGGCACTGAAAACGCAAGCGTCGCAATCAAAAGACGAAATGTTCCAACTCAAGGTAGTGGTGATCGCCATTATTTTTATGGGGATCGCGATGCTTGTGCTTACCGCGTGGTTTGACAGCCGGTCTGGTGAGATGCTGTCGAATCATGATGCGTCCGTTGAACAATTGCTGCGCCCAGGGGTGCACTGCTACGACTCCGCGCAAGAGCGCGGCGCCGCACGACAGCGAGCGCTCGAAGCGATCGACCGCAAGCGGTGGGAGTACGACTGGGCGTTAGAGCATCCGCCTGCCGGCAGCTATCCACTGTCGGCGCCCGGGCCGGCTCCGATCAAACAGCTCGAGGTGTGGGACACGCCGCGAGGTGCGTCGTGGGATGCGGCGCGCTGCTTTGAGGTCGTCCAACCTGGGTGAACCATCAGCCGGTGGTGGGGCGCAACGCGAGGGGGTCTGGCTGCGGGTTCCACCTACTGGGTGGCGGGCTGCTGCAGGAAACAAGAGAGGGTGCAATAGCCGGCGGTGACGGCATACGGCTTGCGCAGCGGCGTGCCGCAGCCACGGCATGTTCCCGGGTGGGGGCAGCGGCATTGGTCTGGCCAGGCCCGGGCGCAGCCGGCGCATTCGAGCGGTAGTGGGTGGTCGCCGGTGGCCGCCGCGCGGCGGTGGCTCACGTGATGTCCCGGCTGGCGATCCAGGTGAGCCGATCCGGTGGGATGTTGTGCAGCGCTTGGATTTCGGGGTAGCCGCTCATGACGTGGCGGGTGTCGATGCCAGTGAGGTCGACTTCCCACAGATCCCAGGTAGCGCTTTCGGCAGTGAAGCCGCCGACGGCCAGCGCATCCCCGGACAACCACCATGCCTGCGACGGCGTGGGCGACAGTGACACCCAGGTGCTGCGGTAGTCGTTGCCTCCTGCGGCATTGACCACGGGCGGGCAGCCGATAATGAGACCGGTGTTGCGGATCGCGGTGTGCCGGGTGCGGGGCGACCAGTGATAGCCGATCACGAGCTGGTCGACGATGTTCATGGATCAACGGTAGGTGGCGCATGCGACACGATGGACGAACCCTGGTGGCGCGTGCGGCGATCCGGGTTGGCGCGGTCCGGGATGGGTGCGCCAGGGTTCTGGCGCACGGGTGGCGCACCGATAAGCGCTGGTGGGGCGCCCGGCGCACCGGTTGATGTGACCGGCCCGTGATGCACGCTGCATATTGGGAGGCTCCAGGGCTACCCGTCAAACGGGCTCGGGAGGGCTGACGCCTGGTAGGCGGCGGCCGGGGGATTTGAAGGTGTGCAGTGACCTCGCCGGGCGCGGGGCCAGAAACAGAAGCTGGTCTCGGGGCGCTGCGATCTGCGCAACCTCGAAGCCGTGGGCGGGTCAGTGGCCGGTTTCAGTTGTCCCGGGGACATTCGGAGTATTTCGTCACGTGACGGGCGTTGGTGGGTCCTCGGTGGGCGTTGTACAGGGTCGGGCCGATCACACCGGGCCGTGTTTGCACCCGGTCCTGCAATAGTGCGGCGAACTCAACCGGAATGTGTAGCGACGTCCACACATATCCGGGCGCGCACGGCCGGGTCGCAGACTCGGCCGCAGAACCACCGGGAAGGGGTCGATCTCCATGAAGATCGCCGCCATCGTCATCCTCAGCCTGTTCATCTTCGTGTACCTGGGGCTGTGCTTCTACTGTATCGCCAAGACCGGGGCCACCACCGGACTGGCCGCAATCGGCGCTACCCCACTCGCCGCGGCGATCGGAGCCCTGGTGTGGCTGGTGCACAGCGCGTAGGTGCCCGTGATGACGCGGTGTTGTGTTTGTGACCGAGCGGTTATGCAGCATGCATAACCGCTCAGCCGAGCAGCCGGCGGGTCCCCTCGATCGCGTCGGCGAGGGTGGGCGCAGTTTGCAGTTGGTCGAGCAGCACCCACAGGCGTGCGGCGCGGTAGTTCTTGCCGGTGGGGATCGGATCGAAAGGAGGAATGCGCGGCCCGAGGGTGTACAACGCGTGCTGGGTGGTGGTCACCGCGGTGGCCGGTACATCCGGAAAGCGGTGCAGCAGTGAGGGAATCACTTCGGCGTGGGTGACGCGGTGGATGCGGTGCACGTGCCCATCCCAGCGGAACGCCATGAAGTTGGGCGGCTCGGTGGGCCAGCCGTTGCCGGCGCCGTAGGGGTGGAAGTAGCAGTGCTCGTCGGTCACGTACTCGAGGAATGTGCGCTCTCCCCCGTCCCCGGGTTTGGCCTGGTTGAGCACGACGCAGTAGGTCTTGCAGTCTTCCGGTTTGCGCATCTGGATCACCTCTTTCAGATAGGCCTGCAACTCATCGAGCCAGACGCGTTCGGTGCCCCGGCACATGCGGCGGGCGGCGGTTATGTCGTCGAGGACGGCGGTCCACGGCAGGTGCACGACAGGGCTTCCGTCGATGCTGGTGGGTAGGCCGGCGGCGGTGGCCAGGTCGGTGGAGGCTTGCGACAGCGTGACCAGCAGCCCGCCGTCGGGCTGCTCGGCGATGCGGCCGGCGTACTTGGCGAGCTGGGCGGCGGTGGGTACGAGCCAGCCGCGTTTTGCCTCGAAGATCACCAAGGCCCCGGGGAGTCGCATTTCCAGGTCGGTGCGGCCTTCGGTGTCGCGGACCTCGAGCTCCAGGGTGGCGTCGTCGGTGGGCGGCGGTGTGGTGGTCGGCCAGACCCGTCGCAGGATGGTGGCGCGCAGGGTGGCGCTGCGGCTGAGGGTGTAGCCCAGGGCTGCGGTGAGGTCGTTTTCGAGGGTGCCGATGAGCGTGTAGACCGAGGGCACGGCGGTGCTGTGGCGGGTGAGTTCGGTCATCGGCCGATCATGCCGCAGGGTCGGTGCCGAGCGGGTGAAGTGGGTACTTCGGGGCCGGGCGGGGCGTCGATTCCCGACGCGGCGACGTCGGAGTTCGACGCCCCATCCGGCGGTGTTGGGGGTTAGGTGGGGCGGTTGCCGTCGACGCCGATGAACTGAATCTCACTAATTGCCACGGTGGTAACGTCCTCAGGTTTGGACTCCGTGGATTCTTTTGTCGGGGTGGCTGATTGGGGCGGGTCAGAGGTTTCCGCAACCTTGATCAGAAGTTTGCTGACGGTGGCGGGTGGGTCGATGCTCAGGGGGCGCCAGTCGCGTTCGCCGTTGGTCACGGTGGTCACCGGTGGCCGGTTGAGCTCCTTGGGGAAATAGACGATGTACTTGGTGACGATGCGGTGCTTGGACCATTGGTCGGTGCCATCGGGTGCGGCGGCGTCGAACCCGCTGGTGAAGCGGATTTGGCTCAGTGTGACCTGCCGGCCGAAATCGAACTGGATGTTCTGGCCGTCCTTGTTCTTGACCCGGGTGCACACCCAGGCCGTGCTGAAATCGCCGTCGACGGCGCGGTTGGTGTCCGAGTAGTTCGCGTCGCGGGGGCAGATGTCGGTGGCGTGAACGCCGCTGATGATGGTGTCCCGGCTGATCGGTGGCAGGGTCGGCGCGGATGGTTGGGGTGCGGCGCCGCTGGTGTTGGTCTGGGTCTGCGGCGTGACGTCGGAGGTCAGGTAACTGACGCCGGCTACGGCGACGAGCAGCACCACCAGGGCCGCGGCCGTGAGGATCGCGGTGTGGACGCGTCGGTTGGGTGGTACGCGCTTGTTGAACTCGCGGCCGCCGGCGGCGACCGCGCGGCCGGCGCCGCGCAGGGCCCGTGTCAGCAGGCTGGGTTTCTTGTCGCCGGCGGCGGTGTCGTCGGGCAGGACCGCGTCGGGGGCGGCGGCCGCGCCGCGTCGAGCCGGGCGTGTGATGGTGCGCGGCGCGAGGGAGGCCAGGATCAGCCGGCGGTTGTCCCAGGAGTGATCAGTCTGCTGATCGGGGTCAGTCATGGTGGTGGTCATCGTGTCGTGTCGTCGTCGATGTCGACGATGATGCCGTCAAGGATTTCATCGCTGGCGATACGGCCTTCTGTTCGACGGGGCAGGGCTGTGAGGGTGTAGTCGGGGCGCATCGGCGCGCCGGGCTGTGGGGGCGCCCCGTTGTAGTAGTGGTGATGGTTGATCTGGGTGATCTGCGCTGGTACGTCGCGTGGCGCGGTGGCGGCGCGGGCTGGCGCGGGTCGGGGCGCGACGGCGCGGCCGGTGTGGCGGCGGGGTCGCAGCTGGCGCAGCAGGAGACGGGTGGCGTAGCGCAGGGGCCGGCGCAGCACGGGCCAGGCGTACCAGCCGCCGACGGAGACGGCGAAGGCGTAGCCGAGGGCGGCGTCCAGGGGGACGTCGAGGTAGTGGGTGGCGGCGCCGGCGATGAGCACCGCTGTGATCAGTGCGCGTATCACAGTGATCCTCCTGGGTGGGTGGTGGTGATGTGGTGGCGGCTGGCCGCCTCGGTGAGTTCGGGGTCGTAGGTGATCAGGGTGTGGAGCTGGGGGCCGGCGGTGAGGGCGGCGGCGATGTGCAGGGCGTCGAGGGTGCGTCGCGGCGGCGGGTTGAGGGCGGCGGCCGCGGCGACCAGGCGGTCGGTCATGGCGACGGTGTCGAGGCCGTCGAGGATGTGATGGGCGTGGTCGGTGGCCTCGGGTGCCATGGCGGCGGTGGCGCGCAGCAGTTCGGCGCGGGCCAGTGAGCAGGTGAACCACACCGTGTCGGTGCGGGCGGCCAGGTAGTCGGTCAGGGCCGGGGTTTCGGTCTGGGGGGCGATGAGTTTGAGCATGGCCGTGGTGTCGAGGTAGATCACCGCTCGCCTCGGCGCATGTCCTCGAGGTGGGCGGCGGCTGCTGGGGTGTGGGGTCCGGAGGTGCGGCTGAGGATGGCGCGGGGGCCGGTGCGGGCGGGGGTGACTTCCCCGCTGGCGATCAGTGCGGCCCAGGGGTTGGTGACCGGTGGGATCAGTTGGGCGACGGGATGGCCGTTGTTGGTGATGATCACCGTTTCGCCGCTGGCGACTTCGCGGAGCACCTCGGTGGCGTTCTGGCGTAGCTCCCGGACGCCGTAACTCTTCATGTAGCACAGTGTATCCCCGATGTAGCACAGCGTGTACACAACTGGGGCCGAATACTCCCCTGCAGGTAAATAAATCCGAACATCTATCGTCTTATTATGGTGTCTTAATATAGAGTACGGGTGTTCTGACCCGCCTGGTCACCCTCTTTCCCGAAGGAACACACCCATGTCTCACGCCCGATCTATCGCCCGTCCCCGGCTCAATCCGGGTATTGCTCTCGGCGTCGCCGGAGCGGTTGCCTTCGCGCCGCTGCTCGCCGGAGCTCCCGTGCACCCCGCAACGATCTCCCTTCCCCACATCTCCGCGCCGGCGGTCACCCTCACGGCAGTGATCAACCCGGCCGACATCGACGCCCTGATCGCCAACCTCAACGGCGCACTGGACTCGGCCAGCTCGACGGTCGCCGGCATCGTCGGAATCCCCGGACAGACCCTGGCGTCGGCACTGACCACCGCCGCTGGACTCAACAACTCCCTGTGGGACCAACTCACCTCGGCCACCACCAACCCGGTGCTGCGCCAGGTGCTCACCGCGCTGCAGAAGTCGTCCAACGGCGGACTGACCAGCCTGGCCGCCACCGTGACCGACGCCAACACACCGCTCACCCTGACCACCGGCCAGATCGCCGACCTGCTGAGCTCAGTGCTCACCGGATCGCTGAGCACCGCGCTGCACGCGGTGACCAACCTGCTCAACGACCCCCTGTCGGTGTCCAGCTACACCGGCCTGCTGGACGTTCCGGTCAACGTGCTCGGCTTGGCCGTGACCAACGGGCTCAAGGCGCTCGGCGATCTGAGCAAGAACGGGCTGTCGTTGGTGTCGACATTGACCACTGCGGTCACCAGCCAGATCAGCAACGCCCTCGCGGTGTTCAATGGCCTCGTCGACGCCACCAAGACCGCGGTCCCGATCGACCTTTTCGACGGGGCGCTCACTGCCGTGCAGGGCATCGTCTCCGCTCCCGTCACCGCGGCGGTGGCCCTCATCGGGGGCGGTGTCCCCGCCATCGCGGGCGCACTGGGGAACACACTGTCGCGCGTGGCCGATGGTGCGGCGCAAGTCGCCGGAACCTGGCTCGGGGACGGCACCCACTCGGGAGCCCTGCTGAACGTCCTGCATACCGTCGGCAGCGCCCCGCTGGACCCGGCGAGCTACGTCAGGGCCCTGAGCGTCCTCGCCGGCGCGGGAGCGACCACCGGGCTGCAGCTGTTCCATACGGCAGCGTCACTGGCGGCGGTGCCGGTCGTTTTGACCTCCGGCTTCGTCCGCACCGGGGCCGACGTCGTCACCAAGTTGGCCAGCTCGGCGGCGCAGGTCGTCAGCGGCCTGATGCAAATGGCCGGCCTACCGGCCTACGTGCGCCACCTGCCCTACGCGATGGCGACGGTGTTCAATGCGGCGGTCAACACCGCGGCCACCCTGACGGTGGCCGGGCTGAACACCATCGCCACGGCCCTGGGCGTCGCGACGTCGATCGTCGGAACCGTCACCGGAACCAACGCCGCGGCGGCCACATCCCCCGTCAAGGTCCAGGCGCTGGCCGCCACCGCCGCCACCGCCGCCGCGACGTCCACCGCTGGTGAGCCGACCACCTCCAAGTCCGCTACCGCCAAGCCCGCCGCTGAGCTCGGCGCTGGGGCCGGAACAGGTAAGACCGGGGACGCAGGCAAGGCCGCGGTCACCGCGGCGGAGACGGACGGCACGGCCGAAACCAAGACAGAGACGAAGGCCGAAACGACGGCGGAAGCCAAGGCAGAAACGAAGGCCGAAACGAAGGCCGAAACGAAGGCGGAGACCAAGGCTGAGCCGTCCTCCACCACGTCCAAGCCCGCCGCCAGCTCCACCGCCGAAAGTGCCGACGCGACGGGTGCGCAGGCTGCTGGCGGGGCCAAGAACGTCAAGGGCGCGTCCACCCCTGCGTCGGAGGGTTCGTCGGGTACTGGACAAGGCCGCGGCTCTGACAGTGCCGCCGCTGGCAAGGGCGCCAGCACCGGTATCTCGCGCGCGACGTCTACCACCGGTGGCAGTGGCAAGGCGGACGGTGCGCCGAAGCCGTCGGGACAGCCCAAGCACGCTGCCGGTGCCAGCGACACCAGGTCGTCGGTCAGCTCGATCACCTCGCGCCTGGGGCACCAGGCGCCGAGCGCCAAGAGCGACACCGGAGCGGGCAAGCACGCCAAGGGCGCTGCCTAGCCCTCCCCGCACAACTCGGCGGGCTGATTCCGCCACCCTGTAGAGCGCATGACGCGCCCCATTGCGGTGGTTGTGAGTCAGCCCGCCGAGTCATTTCCGGAGACCGGCAAGGGGCACCACGCGAGGCGCCTCCCAGGCAGGTTGTGGCGCGCCGTGGCGCGGTCAGGTGTTGAGGTCGTGGGTGCCGGTGACGGCGGCTGACCCGACGGTCTGGCAGACCGGGCATGGGACTGGGTTGTCCGCCCGACCGCCTTGAGAGAGCAGATGGTCCAGGTGGCCGGCGCAGGTGGGTGTCGGGTGTCGATCCGTGTGGCCGCACGGCCATCCGATGAGCACTCCAACTCCGGTTTCGCCACGGTGCCGGCCGTGCCATCGGCACGCCTCGGTGCGCCGTCGGCGCGGGGCGGACTGTCGGCGCATCGGCTCCTCCTGGGGTTGTGTACGGGCCGGGGCAGGCGCCCTTGTTGGGGCGGCGGCGCGCCCCGTATGGCGCACGGTTGCGCGCCGTGGCGCGCGGTGGCGCGGGACGGTCTCAGGCCGCCGAATAGGGGCGGCAGCGCGTGAGCGGGGGACGGCGAAGCGGGTTCGATGTAGGGCCGGATTGGCGGTGCCTGCTGGCGGCGTGGGTCGCCCTGGCGCACGGTGGCGAGGGTTATTTCGCGGCGGTGGATCGGTCACGGTCGAGCTGGGTGCGCAGAGCGGTGACATCGGGGTGGCGAAGGTACACGTCCCAGCCTTTGGCGAGGTCGTCGAGGTCGGCTCCGGCGTCGAGGTCCAGGCCCAGTTCGAGCATCCTGGCGGGCAGTTGGTCGCGGGTAGAGCACAGCACGTAAGTGGGCCAATGGTCGGTCTTGGCGGGGGCGTCGGGGCTGGCCTCTGAGCTGGTCTCGGACCAGCCGGTGAGGGTGATCGTGCCGGAGGGTTCGGCGAGGAGCCACAGCCCGTAGTCCATGGAGAGTAGTCCTTTCTGCATCAGCGGAGCCCGCCGGCGAGATGGGTCGGGGTGAGGGGCACAAAGGCTGGCCACAGTTCGATGCCGCGAGGCCCGACCACTACGTGCACAGCGGCTCGGAGTTGGCCGGTTGTGGGGCGCGGAGGTCGCTTGTGTGGGCAGTTCAACGTTTCCAGCGGTGGCGTGGTGCTGGGGTACAGGGTCAGGGTGCCGGTGTCTCGGGCGCAGGTGTTGGGCATGTGGCTGTCCCTTTTCAGAGTTTCTGGATTTGGTTGACGAGGTAGCGCTGAATGATCTGGGTGCCGCTGTGGCCAGCTGGGTCGAGGGCGGTGGTGTCGTAGTTCTCGTGGAAGCCCCCTTTGATGAATTCGGCGTAGTGGGTGAGCGCCTTGGCGACGTTGGCGGCGGAGAACTGACTGAAGGTGGGGCCGAATAGGCCGGTGGTCATGTTGGCGGCGCCGCCGGTGGCGACGCTGATCGCGTTGAGGACGGCCGTGGCGAGGTCTCCGAGGTTGAGTCCGCCTTGCTGTAGGGCGGTGCCGACGGCGCCGAATCCGCCGACGTTGATGGTGGAGGTCTTGTCTTTCATCGTGGACAGGGCGGCGTTGACGGTGGCGGCCTTGTTGGCGATGACGGTGATCGCCGCGGGGATCGAGGTCCAGGCCTTGTTGCCGACCATGCCGATGACGGCGGTGACTGCGTTGACGAGGTCGGTGGCGGGTCCGGCGACTTGGGGGCCGGCCAGCCAGAACAGCTGTGTGGCCAGGGCCTTGGCGAAGGCGATGCCGCGGGATACCAGGTTGGGGATCAGGTTCGGGTCGTTGATCAGGGTGAGGATTTGGTTGATCGCGGCGGTGGCGGGGGCCACGAGGCCGGCCATGAAGATGGTGGCGAGTTTTTGTGCGGAGCCGGCGGGGTCGGAGGCGTCCAGATGTGATCCGAGGTGTCCGATGAACCGCATGACCAGATCGGCCTGGGGCAGGTTGCAGTAGAAGTCCTGGGGAGCGCAGACCGAGATGACGCCATTGCGTTGAGTCAGGGAGCCGAAGCCTCCGGAGCGAACTCCGGCGAAGCCCATACCGGGGCCTCTGAGCCCGATGGTGGGTTGACCAACTGGTGATTGGGAAGGGTCGGCGAGTAGGGCGACGCCGAGCAGTCGGGAGGCGGGGATGACCCCTCTGTTGTGGCCGATGGCGGCGGCGATATCCCCGGCGGCGTCTGCGCCTTGGGAGTATCCGGAGAGGATGAAAACGGTCTTGGGGCACTTGTCTGCGACGGTCTTGAGGCGGGCGTTGGAGGCGTCGATACCGGCGTCTTTGGAGGCCTTGTAGCCGCCGCCGTCGGTGCCGCCGACGATGGTCGCCGGGTACGGCGTGTAGTAGGTGGCCATGCGGACTTTGGAGTGCTCGCGGAGCGGTTCGAGAATCTTGCCCAGGACCCCGACCGGCTTGAGTGGATCGGCGTCCACGCTGGTTTGGGTGGTTCCGGGGATGGCGACTGAATAGATGCCGGGGCAGGTGGCTTCGGCGCTGGCGATTGGGGCCGCGAAGAGCAGGGGCGGTGCCGCGGTGGCCAGCGCGGCCGCCAGCGCCTTGACCCGGGTGTGCAGGGTCATGCCGCCACGTCCTCGTCGAAGTACCGGGCGAGCTTGCGGATCGCCCGTTGGGCGCGGCGTTCGACGGCGCTGACCGTTGAGGACAGGTCGCGGGCGGCGGTGGACGGGCTGAACACGTCGGAGTTGAGGTACATGGCGGTCAGGGTCTTGAACTCCAGGGCGGTGATGATGCCGCGGTCGCAGGCCTGCTGCAGGACGGTGGCGGTGTGGTCGCGGTCGGTGCCGTAGTCGGCGCGGTCCAGGATCGCCGAGTGGGGGTCGACGCGATGAGCGGCGGCGGGCGAATTGGCCTGAGGGCGGGTAGCGAGCGCCTTGCGAAGCACGTGGTTGTAGACGTAGCGCGTGGTGAGGATGTGCGGTTCGGCGGCGGTGCGTAGCAGCTCGAAGAAGATGCGCAGTGTGTCGTTGTAGCGCGCGTCGCGGTCGGTGGAGTGATAGCCGTCGGGGTCGGCCATGTCAGCGATGCGGCACAGCGGCCGGCGCATGAGAACGGCGGCCATCAGGAGGGCATGGCGGTCGCCGCTGCGGGCATATCGGGCGAGCTGGGGCAGCACCGTGCTGATGGTGTCCATGTGGGTGCAGATGGCGTCGGGTGAGTGCGGGGGCTGCGGGTGCAGGGTCTGGACGAGCGTTACCGCGGGCGTGAGGTCGCCGCGGCGAGGCCGGGTGAGCAGGTGGTGGGCCTGCTCGGCGAGTTGATCCCAGATGGTCATCGGATTCCTTGGCTTCGCGGGGTGCTGACGAGGCCCATGGAATCGGGGGACGTTGTTGCAGGGGTTTACGCAGACCTTCCCGGGGCTGTTGACAAACGCCCCGAAAAGGTGTGACCTGGGTCACTTTCCGATGGCGTGACCTGGGCTGATGATGTTGACAAACCGGTTGACGGGAAACTGGTGAGCGGCCGGAGTCGTGTTTGCTGCGCATTACCGGCTGTGCGCCTGGTGCGCGCCGCGTGTGCGGCTGTAAGGGCAGGTGGTGTGCGCCGGGTGCGTCGGTGGCATGCGCATAGCGATGCGCCCCCGCGATAGGCGGGGGCGCGGCGGGGATTCGGTGGGGATTCGTGCTGCTCGCCGTGTGCCGCATACCTGGTGATGCGGTCGGCGAATAGTTGACGAGCTAAGGCAATAAGGGGGGCCGCTCGGCTTCGGCTCTCCTTCGTCGGCCTGCGCCGAGCGTAATCCCCTTGTCAAGCGTTAGGGCAAACATACGCGGCGCATATGCGCATATGCGTTATCAATTCGTTACCTATGCGGTTGTCGGGAAATCGCCGATTTACCCCGCATAAGGGGGCGTCCGAGTCTCAGCACTCCCTGGAGGCCCCCGCCCATGGCTCAGCCGATCCGCCGCAGCTCCACCGCGGTCCGCGCGTACTCAGAGCACCTCTTCGAACTCATGAAGCAGGTGACGAAGGATCCGCTCGACGAAGACAAGTCGATCGCACTGGTCGTCCACATCGTCAACAACCGCGCCGCCGCCGCCGAGCTGTACGAGGAACTACAGACCCAGGCGATGGGGGTCTCGTGCTGACATTCCTGGCCCACCCGCTGCGCCAATTCTCCGACCGATTCTTCCTGTGGATCAGCGGCAATGACCCCATCCGCGCCGACGAGACACGCACACGATTCAGCGCGTCCTTTTTGGCCTTCATGATGCTCACCTACGTGCCGCTGGTCGTGGCCGTGCTGCTGCTCGTTGCCAACCGCCCACAGCCGGTCAACGAAGACGAGGCACGGGACCAGATCACCGCGATCGAGGACTACTCGATGCGGTACGTCAACACCTATCTGAAAGACCCGTCCAACACGGCGGCGCTCAAGCAGTTTTACGACGGAGATGTGCCCGCCTCCCCCCTGCCCCCGGGGGGCCGCGCGCTGTGGGCGGGCTCGGCGCTACCTGGCACATTCACCGACGGTTATCGGACCTATTCGGTGATCGTCACCGCCGAGGTTCCCAAGGCCGCGAATTCCACCTCGATGGTCCCCATCCGGTTGCAGACATACATCTCAGCGGACCTGCAGAACCGGTTCCGGGCAGTCACGCTTCCCTTCGCCCGAACCGATCGACCTTCGGGCAAACCGGTGACGCTGGCGACGACCATGTCGGTGGCCGATGACCGGCCGGTCTATGCCACAGTCTCGGGCTTCCTTTCGGCGATGTTGACCGGCGTCGGTGATGTCACCCCTTACGTCGCCGCCGGGTCGTCATTGACCGCCGCCAATCCGCCTCGATTCTCGACGCTGTCGATCGAACGAGTGCAGACCAATTCCGAACTCGCAACCGCGCAATCGGTGCCGCCGAAAGCCTCCGGAATCGAGGTGAATGTGCGCGCCATCGTGCAGACCGCCAGCGGGGTTCTGATGCCGATGGATTTCCCGCTGTCGATGTCGGTCGCTGCGGGTCATTGGCAGGTCGACCGGATCAACGACTCGCCCTCAATCACCGTCCCCAGTAGCTCCGAATCCGACTCGTCGACAACGACGCCGACCCGCACCACAACCAGCACGACAACCGCACCACGTCCGACCGCAACCAGCGCACCCGAAGGGAACTGACCATGATCACCACCATCGCTCCACTGTTGATGGACAACATCAACGCCGTTACCGCCGCCGGCAGCGTCAAGTACGTCGCCGCACCGATCTGGGATGTCGGCGCCAACATCAAGAACCAGGGCATCACCTTCGCGGTCTACCTGCTGATGGGTGGAACCGCGCTTGTGTCGGCGGCGATGTACTTCATCGGCAAGAACAAGACCGGCGCGCTCAAGACGCTGGCGGTCGGTGTCATCCTGATCGGCCTCGTGGGCTCACTGCCGTCGCTGGGAGTGGTGTCCAAAGACACCATCGGCAGCATCACCAATAGCGGCGGGACGCGATGAGCCAGTTCGTCGCCAAGTGGTACACGCGGGCCAGCCGTGTCCGCATCGTCATCGCGAAGTTCGACGGGCGCTGGAAGCTGCCCGGTGGCCCTTACCCGATCCCGGAACTCATCGCACTCGTTGCGGGCGTGCTGGCCACCCTGTTCCTGCTCCCCCGCCTTGGCCACCCGATTCTCACCGGGCTCGTCGGAATCGCGGCCACCGTCATGGCGGTCGGAGCAATGCGTCTGATGCCGTACTCGCCCGTCCCTTTCGGGACGCGCGCGCACCGCGTACTTCGGCTCTACAACAGCCCGGTCAGCTACAGCACCAATTCGTTGACACGCACCCCGACGACCACCTCCAGCGTGCGGCCGCAGATCGACATTCTCGACGCGCCAGAACCGGCTACCGCGTCACGCGCCTATCAGCGCCCGGCCGCTGCCCGCCAGCCCGCTCAGCCCGGGTTCGCCGACACGTTCGGCGATCAGCGTTCAGCCGCCGCAGACCTGTTCAGCTGACCGACCACCGACCCACACGAAGGAATCCGTTTCATGGCCAACCAACTTGACCAGGACCTGCAGCCGACGGTGTCGGTCTTCGGAAACCTGCGCCGGATGCGTGATGGCTCCATTTGGGCCGACTACCGGATGCAAGGTCTGGCGTACGGATACACCAGCGACGAACGCAAGAACGACGCGCTTGTCCATCACCGCAACCTGTTCCGCAAGCTGCCCGACCACTCGGTGATCGCCGGCCATATCGCCGCGATGAACCCCGACGAGATCATGGCTCGGGTTATCGCCGGAACCGACCTCAACACCCGGCCCAGCTGGCGCCAGGAATGCGAGGGCAAGCACGAGTTCTTCTCATCCACGGTGCGCTCGACAGAGCGGATTTTCACGCTGTCATTCCCGGTGATCAGTTCGGACGCTGTGTCGGACTGGACCGGCATCGGCGCCGCGGGTCGGCGTTCACGCGAGCGCGATCGCGCCGAGCTGATGAAGGCAGGCGACCTGGCGGCGGCGATCATCACTCAGCTGCCGTCGGTGTTCAGCTTTGAGCCGATGACCGCCGCGCAGATGGTGTGGCTGTGGAACCATGCCCTGTCCCGGGGCGGACCCGCTGAAATTTTCCCCAATGCTGTGGGGTCCAACGTGTCCTCACCGGCCGGCGCTTTCGCTATGGCCGAGTTCGACGAAGGCGAACGCCGGCCCGAGAAGAAGCGGTGGCTGCCCACCAGCTTCGCCCCACTGGTCAAGATCACCCAGCCGGGCCGCATCGGGGGCGGTGAATCGTGGCAGACCCTGCTGGCGATCGAGGCACTGCCCCTGGAGGGCCTGCAGTTTCCCGGCTCGGAGTTCTTCACCATCGCCGACCGTGTGGACGGGTTCGACATCGACTGGGCGGTGCGGATCAGCAAGACCAGTCGCGACCAAGCGATCGCCCGCAACGGCAAGAACCTGCGGCGCCTGTCCGAGCAGGTCGACGAGCGCGACAGCGAGATTTCTTTCGCTCACGACACCTTGTCCGAGCAGGTCATGCTGCTGCGCGAATACAACTCGCACCTGGAGACCAACGACGACGAGGTCGAGGTGTCGTTGTGCCCCATCTTCGCCGTCGCTGGGCCGACCCGGGCGGCCTGTGAAGATGGCGCGCTGAAACTGGTCCAGGCGTTCGAGCGTCCGCGCATCAAGGTCGTCGCGCCGCTGGGCGGTCAGCGGGAGCTGTGGGCCGCGATGAACCCCGGCGGCACCAGCCACCGGTCCGTGGCGGATTTCTCGCACGTCACCATCAGCCAGTTCGCTGCCGCAAGCGTCCCGCTGGCGACCAACCACCTGGGCGATGCCAAGGGCCCGATCCTCGCGCTGAACCTGTCCGGTCGGCGCAACCAGCCCGTGCACACCGAATGGTGGCGGGAAACGGTGAAAGACGCGTCCTCAGCCGTGGCGATCGCCGGTGAACTCGGCGCCGGCAAAACCTGGCTGATCATGTACATGCTGTTCACCCTCGTCGACAACGGCGGCCAGTTTCTCGTCATCGACCGCACCGACTCCGGTGAGTACGCCCGGCCGGCGTCCACCCTCGCCCACCACGTCATCGTCGACCTGAGCCGGCCGCAGTGGTCGATCGATCCGATCCGGACCCTGCGCTCCGACCTGGGTGTCGACGCCGCCGTCGAATTGCTGACCCCACTGTTCGAGTGCGAGGCCAACTCGCCGATGGGCATCACCCTCGGTGAAGTACTGCGCCCCGAGTGGCAGGTCGATTCGATTCCGTCGCTGCTGCGGGTCCTGCAGGACGGCGTCGACGCCGGCCGGATGCCCAACGGAAAGGGCCTGCCGGCGGGCTGGGACGAGCTGCACCGGCATCTGTCGTTCTGGGAGGGCCGCGGTTACGCCCGCTCGCTGTTCGATCCGAACCTGCCGGCGATCGACCTGAACGCCGAAGGCATCGTCATCCGCACCAACCGGGTTGAGGTGCCCACCACCGAAGAGGTCGCCAGCCGCGAATCGCTGGCGCCGTCGAAGATCTTCGGTCGCGCGATCTACGGCCTTTCGATGGAGCTGGGACGCCAGGCGTTCCAACTGAACAAGGCCCGGCCCGCGGCGGTGGGGCTCGATGAGGCCTACCACGTGACGTCCACGCCGACCGGTCTGGCGCGCACTGCGCGGCTCGCGCGAGACGGCCGCAAGGACAACATCTCGCTGATTCTGGGCAGCCACGACCCGGTCTCGGACTACCCGGCCGGTACCGCACTGGACCTGATCCCGACGCGGTACGTCATGCGTCACCGTGACGAGAACCTGGCTCGCCGCTCCCTGGCGTGGCTGGGTATCGACCCGGACCGCAACCCGCACATCGTGCGCGACCTGACCAAGAACACCTCCCCGAAGGGCCCGGACGGGAAGGTCATCCGCGGCCGTGAGGGCGAGGGCTACATGCGTGACGCCCGCGGTGACATCGGCCGCATCAAAGTGCTCGGCCCGTCCTCGGCGGTGCGACGCGAGGCGATGAGCACGACTCCCCCCGACCTGCAGGCCGACGTCGCCTGAGAAAGACGAGGAGTCCCCGATGTACGCAACCAACAATCCGCCGAGGTCATCGAAGCGCATCGCCGTCGGCTGCGGCTGTGGCTGATCGCGGCCCTCGTCGCCCTGGTGGTGGCCGGCAGCTCGCTGGTGGCCCTGTCAGGCACGCCGGCGCCGGCGTGCCTGGGTTCGGGGCCGGTCAACAACGGCAAGGCGATCATCGCGGCCGGGATCGCACGGGATGTTCCCGAGGACGGGATCGTCGCCGGGCTGACCGCGGCGATGCAGGAGACCGGGATGCAGAACCTGGCCAACCCCAACGTGCCTGAGTCGATGGCGGTGGCTCACGACGGACTGTCCGCTGATCGCAACTCGCTCGGTGTGCTGGCGCAGACCTCGTCATGGGGTTCGGTCGAGGAGCTGATGTCGCCGTCGGTCGCGGCGGGCAAGTTCTTCACCGCGCTGCGCCAAGGATGGCAGCGCGGTCACGACTCGCTCGCCACCGCCGACGAGCTCGCCGCCGGCGTGCAGCGCGCGGCGAACCCGGATGCGTACGCCAATCAGGTGCCCGCGGCTCGGCAGTTCTACCGCGCCCACATCGACGAAGTGCGCGCGGCGCCGTGCCTGTCGGGCGAAAAGGTTGGGACGGGGGCGGTTTCATGAACCGCCCCAACAACATTGAGCTCACGCGACGCGCCGAGGTCCTGGCGTCGGCCAGTGCCTGGGTGCGGGCGTGGAGCCCGGCGTTGCTGCTGCGCTGGTGCGGACGCCACAAGGTAATGACCGCCCTTGCGGTGGCGGCGCTGCTGCTGGTCCTGGGTGCGGCGGTGGCCTGGGCCGATGACGGCAAAGGCACGGCCAACGCCGATGGCGGTGACGTCCTCATTTCGTGGATGGGCATCAAGGACAGCGACAACACACCGGTCGCCAAGTACAACCTGACCCTCAACGAGGGCGGCTGGAATGACGTGACCTCGACGATCTTCGCCAAGGTGGCCTCAATCTCGTACGAGGTCTATCTCGTGGTCACCACGACCGCTCTGTGGTTGATCAAGTTTGTCCTGGAATTCAAGTGGCTCAACCTGTTCACCGTTCCGTTCCAGACGATCGGCAACGGCGTCAACCACGCGATGGACCGTTTCGGGTTGGCTGCGACGGCGCTGGCGATCCTGGCGATCGTGGTGGTGTGCACCGCTCTGGCGGGCCGCACGGCCAAGGCGTTCTCCAACATCGCCATGGGCATGCTGATGATCGGCGTTGCCGCAACGATTTTCGCCAATCCGATCAGTGAACTGGTCGGCCCGGACGGGCTGTTGGCCAAGGGCCGCGACACCGGACTGGAGATCGCCACCTCCGTCTCGGACGGGCACATGTCCAAGTCCGGTGACGGCGCCAACGTCGATGCGATGGTCTCGCGTCTGGCCGACCGGTTCCTGCGCAAGCCCACCCAGATGATCAATTTCGGGGAGGTCAGCGACTCGGTGTCCAAGGCCTGCCGACAGGCATGGTCCGAAGGCATCAAGAAAGAACACGGCGACAAGCTCAAAGACGACATCAAAGGGTGCGACACCGTCAAAGGCAAAGCGATGCACCAGAAGTCGATGGGCAATCCCGCCGCGATCCTGGTGCCGCTGCAAATCTGCGGGCTGCTCGCCCTGTTCCTGGTGGCCTTCGCCTGCTACTTCGTGTGGCACGTGGTCAAGGCCGCGGTGCAAGCGATGCTGTTCGCCGCGCTGGCGCCGCCGGCGTTCGCGATCGGCGTCATCCCCGGCGGGGCGCAGATGTTCGCGTGGAAAACCGTTCTGGACATGTTCATGGCCTACGCGGCGATGGTCATCTACACCGCCGCGTTCGGCGCCTACAACGTGATCCTCGACCAGGTCTTCAAGGATTCGAGCAACGCAATCGAGTCGATGTTCATGACCGCGCTGGTGCTCGCGTTCGGTTTCGCCGTGTTCGGGCCGCTGCGCCGGATGTTCGATCGTCAACGCGACACCATGGCCGCCAAGCTCTCCGGCCACGGCAGCTCGGGCGGTTCCGGGCGGGGCCTGCTGAACAACATCGCGGACTTCTCGCGGGCCCGCAGCGAGATCGCCGACCAGTTCGGATGGAATCGCGGCGGCCGTGACGGCGGTGCCCGCGCTCCTGGCCGGGTCGACAGCGAGTCCGAATCCTCGAGCGCATCGGGCGGAGACGGCGGCAACGGCGGTGGTGGCGGAGACGGCGGCGGTAGCGGTGGGCCGTCGGGTGCGCCCACCGTCGGCGACGCGGCCAGCGGTGCCCCCACCGGTAGCGGTGCGGATTCGGATGCCGGCGGCGTCGGCACCGACGGCTCGGGCGACTCCGGAGGCGACGGTGCCGGCAGGGAGCACGCAGCCCCCGAGCAGCAGCCGGCCTACGCCAGTGACGCCGGCGGCGGACGCCTGGCCGCGGCGATCCGCATCTACCGGGCCACCCGCGGAGGCGGCGCCGGTGACGACCCGCACGGCGCCTACAGCGGCGCCGGCCACGGCTCCGATGGCCGCTACTCGATGTCTGAGGCCGCCTGATGAACTGGGTGACGGTCGCCCGCGTCGCATGGGCGAACCGTCGCAAGCTCTACGCCGCGGCGGCGATGCTGGCGCCTTTTGCGCTGACAACGATGCTGCTGGCGTTCGTGCTGCTCGCCGGCGGCGGCACCAGCGGCCCGACACAAGAAACGGCGCTGGCCACCCCGCAGTGCAGCCAGCAGATGGCCGCCCAGGGCGTCGGTGCCAAAGGCGTGCAGTTCGGGCCGGGCCCGATCAACAACGGCAAGGCCGTCATCGCCACCGGTCTGCAGATGCGGATCCCCGAAAAGGGGATCATCGTCGCGCTGGCCACCGCTATGCAGGAATCGAGCCTGCGCAACCTGGCGAACCCGAATGTGCCGGAGTCTCTGCACATCCCGAACGAGGGCATGGGCCACGACCACCAGTCGGTCGGCATCATGCAGCAGCAGCCCTGGTGGGGGACCATCCGCGACCTGATGACCCCTGGTATCGCGGCCCGCAAGTTCTACGAGAGCCTGCTCAAAGTCGGCGGCTGGCAACAGATGGCGCCCACCGTGGCCGCCCAGTCCGTGCAGCGCTCGGCGTTCCCGGACGCCTACGCCGACGATGTGCCCGCGGCGACCCTGTTCTACCGCCAGCACCTCAACGAGGTCCTCGCGGCGGCCGGCCCGGGCGCGGTCAAACCGGATTCGATGCCCGACAGCGAAACCGAAAATCTGTGTGCCGCTTCACGTCCCCGCGCCGCCCGGTCGGTCTACCAGCTGTCCAAACTGCCTCCGGGTAAGGCCTCGGAATACCGGCTGCAGCGGTACACCATTTTGACCAACCGCGCGGTCAGCGCCGCCTTCCCCCAGATCAAGAGCATCGGCGGATACCGGCCCGACTCGATGAAATGGCACCCCCAGGGCCTAGCGCTGGACGTGATGGTGTCCTCGGCCTACCCGCCGCTGAGCCCGCAAGGGATCGCGCTGGGCAACGGCATTCGCGACTTCCTGCTCAAGAACGCCAAAACGCTTGGCGTCGACCACGTCATCTGGCGCCAACGCATGTACTACCCCGACGGCACCTCTGAGGCGATGGAGGACCGCGGCGGACTGACCGCCAACCACTTCGACCACGTCCACGTAGCCACCAAAGGCGGTGGCTACCCGTGACATTCACCAGCCCGAGCCGCACCCCATCCACGAAAGGACACCAACGATGACCATGACACCGCACCTCATTTCTGAATTCCTGACCCCATGGGTGACCGCCGCGGTGGCCTACCCATTCGTGTTCATGGCGTTGCGCCGGGTCGCCGGCATGGCTCCCCGGGTCGTCGCGTCGCTGCGAACAGCCTGCGCGCCCGTCGCCCGGCTTCAACGTTGGCGCAACGTCTGGTCGCTGGAGGAACACCGCCGTCGCCGCGGCGCAAGGGAAACAACGTCCGGCCAGATGTATCCGGTCGTCCTGCACGTCTTGTCTGACGGCCACGGGGAGTTGCGCGTCGTGCTCCCGGACAACCGCCGACCGGCATCGACTGCCAGAGACATGGCGACTCTGGTGCTGATGCTCGTGGGGGCGACCGGTCTCGGACTCGTGATCGACGATGTCATCCCGGCAACGCAGTGGTGGTCGCAGCCGCTGACCTCCGGGTGGGCCGTCAGCTACGGGTTCGCGATGGTCCTTGTCGCCTTCGTCGTACAGCTCCTGTACCTGGTGGCCGCACTGCTGATCGTGATCACCGGATTGGTGCTGCTGACGTGGCTTGCCGAACCGGTCTCGGACGAACCAGACTCCCCCAACCGTATGCAGGTGATGGGGGGTGCCGTCCATGGATTGTGGCACAACGCCTTTCGCCGGGGTCGCCCTGCACGTGAAGCGGGACGAGCCTGATGCGGGCGCGCTGGGCGCAGCTGCGGTGGCAGCTTCGGCGCATCCCGGGCCGCACCAAGTTGGGGTTGGCGATCGCCGCCGTCGCGATCGCCGGCCTGGTCTGGCAGCACTACACCGGCACGGACACCCCCGCGGCGCAGGGCGGCCAGAGTTCTGTCGAGGCCACTGACGAACACGCCGGCGGCGACCACGGCCATGACCACGGCAGCGACGGGCACGCGCACGGCGAGTACCAGCCCGACCCGTCCACGATGGCGCCGCCCCCGGATTTCTCGCCCGACGCGGCCCGCGTCACAGCGTCCCGATTCGCGTCAAACTTCGCCTCCCCCAACGGAAACCACGACGACTGGTTGGCGCGGATCACGCCGGACGTGATGCCCGAGCTGCTCGATCAGTACCGGCTCACCGATATCCGCAACATTCCGCAGACCGCGGTGGCTCAGGTCAATGGCCCGATCGGCAGCAACCCTGCGGTCCCGACGTATCAGGTCAGCTACGCCGACGGCTCCCGTATCGAAGCCACGTTGGAGATGGACAGCACCGGCTGGAAGGTCAGCAGCGTCGTCCCTGTCGACGCCCCGGCCTCGGATGTTCCTGTCCCGACCCCGGCGGCCGCGACCCCGGTAAATGAGGTCGGCTGACCCATGGAACCCATGGAATGGGTAGCGGCGCTGCGGCTGGCCTGGGGCCACCGCCGCAAGTTCTACGCCGCTGCCGTCCTGCTGGTGCCGTTCGTGGTGACCATGCTGCTGCTGGTCTTCGTGCTATTGGCCGGCGGGGGCGCGTCCTCGCCGGCAGCGACCGTCGTGACCCCACGCTGCCAGCAGCAGTTGCAGTCCCAGGGCATCAGCGCCGATACCGGAAAGTCGTTCGGCCCCGGCCCGATCAACAACGGCAAGGCCGTCATCGCCACCGGTCTGCAGATGCGAATCCCCGAAAAAGGGATCATCGTCGCGCTCGCGACCGCACTGCAGGAATCGGGGCTGCGCAACCTGGCCAACCCGAATGTTCCTGAGTCAGAAGCATTTCCACACGAGGGTGAAGGCCACGACCACAAGTCGGTCGGCATCATGCAGCAGCAGCCCTGGTGGGGGACCATCCGCGACCTGATGACCCCCGGGGTGGCGGCGCAGAAGTTCTACATCGCCCTGCTCAAAGTCGGCGGCTGGGAAAACATGGCCCCCACCGTCGCCGCCCAATCCGTGCAGCGCTCGGCGTTCCCGGACGCCTACGCCGACGATGTCGCCGCCGCGACCCTGTTCTACCGCCAGCACGTGCGTGAGGTGCAGGCGAGCTCGGGTGAGCCCGCGCCGCCGGCGGCAACCCAGGACCCCGAGGGCCGCGACGTGTGCGGCGCTGTCGAGAACCCCGACACCGCCGGGGTCAAGCCCGGCACCCCCGCTGGAGTGGCTGCGGTCAAGTTCGCCGAAGCCGAGATCGGGTTGCCCTACATCTGGGGCGGCGGGTCCCTCAACGGGCCCACAGGTGGCGGTTTCGACTGCTCCGGACTGGTGCTGTACGCGATCTTCCAAGCCTCCGGTCATCACATCGCCCTGCCCCACTTGACCTTTGACATGGTGCGCTACGGCCGCGCGGTTCCGCGCAACGCCGTCGCACCCGGCGACCTGGTGTTCTCCATGCCGGAAGCGAACCCGAACAACGGAGTGACCGGCCCCGGCCACGTGCAGATGGTCGTCAACCCCACCACCGTCGTGGAGGCCTCCACCTTCGGCGTCCCGGTCAAGCTGTCCCCCTTCCCCCAGCACTTCATGGTCATCAAACGCGTGCTCTGAGAAAGGAATTCACTATGGCTCTCTGGAATGCGAATGGACTGATCCCCAGTCCCGCACGCGACGTTGTTGGCGTCGTTGGGTTGACCGCACTGGGAGTCGCCGCCGTGGTGGTCGTGGTCGCGACATGGTTGGCAGCGCGTCGCCCGGCCGTCGCTACCGATAACCCCACCAGCGAACTCTTTTCAATGTCCTGGGGGATAGCGAAAATCCTCGTGATCCTCGGGTCGATGTTGCTGCTGATCTGGTCGCTGCCATGGCTGATGGCCCACAGCAACGACGCACCCGGGCCAATCCTGATCCCGCATACAGAATGGTGGACCTGACAATGCATCTACCCCGTCCCCGGGTCCTGCTCGCCGCCATCATCGCCGTCGCGGCGATTGCCGGACTGGCCTGGCAGCACTACCACCGGCAGCCGGTCGCCGGCACAGCCACTGCGCCGCCGGCGAGCGCGGGCGCGCCCGAGCAGGACCCGGGCGACAGCTTCGAGCAGCTCGCCCCGCCGACGGTAAGCCTGGATGCGAACTCGGCTGCGGACGCCAAAGCGGTGGTGACCCGCTTCGCCACGAATTTCGGGTCCCCCAACGGCAATCACGACCTCTGGCTGGCCCGCCTCACCCCCGACGTGTCGATGCAGCTGGCCGAGCAGTTCCGGTTGACCGACATCCGCAACGTCACCCAGGCCTCGGTGACCGTGGTCGACGGCCCGGTGCGCCAGGCACCCGCGAGCATGACGTTCGACGTCACCTACGACGACGGATCGCGCATCGAAGTCCGCGTGGAGCCCGGTCCGGACGGATGGAAAGCGGTCAACGTGCTGCCGCTGAGCGCCAACGGTCTGCCGGCCCCCTCAGCTGACCTGACCGACCCGGCGGGCCCGGAAGCGCCCGCCACCGATGAAGGGAGCCGCTGATGGCCGCGGCGAGCAAGACAGTCCCCGGCAAGGGGGACGGCGCGCGGGGAGGGTCGGCTGCGTCCGGCCGGCCGTTCGCCACCGTCAACACCGAACTCAACAAGCCCTATGTGCCCGGGGAAAGCCCCGCCGAGCTCAAAGAGGCCGCCGAGACCTGGCCGTGGCTGATCCTGGCAGCGGTTGGGGTCGTCGCCCTGCTGGGCTACGTGCGGGGATGGCCGCTGCTGCAGCAGTTCCTGTACCGGCCGTCGCCAGCGCGGGACTACGTGCTGCCTCCGTCGGCACACCCGCTGTATGTGATCGCCGGTGTCGGCGTCGGGTGGTTCTGGCTGCTGTTCATCGCCGTGCCCCTGGCGGCGGCCGCGCTCGCGGCGCTGTGGTGGGCGCTGCAGGCCATGGCCAACCACCGGGCGCGCACCGGACATGTGGGGCACCTGCGTCCCGGTCAGGTCTGGCCTGGTGAGCAGTACCCCGCGGTGCCGATGATCCTGGCCGCCGCGGCGCTGCTGCTGGCCACCAGTGGGGCGCTGCTGCGGTGGTCTGGTCACATCGCGGCCCTGCTGGTCGGCCGGCTGCTACTGGTGGCCGTGCTGGCGGTGATGGGGTTCGGGTTCGTGCAGTTCGCCCGCTGGGCCTACGCCCGCGCCGGCATCACCAGCCAGATCAACAAGATCACGTTCCTGGCGACCCCGGCACTGGGCTGGCCCGACCCTCGGGCCGGGCGGGTCAAGCCGGTCAAGTGCGCCTACCCCCGCGGGGAGAAAGCGTTCCCGAGTGTGGTGCGGTTGCTCTACAGCAAGCATCCCCGCGAGGTGAGCGACGAGATGATCGCCGAGATTTCCGCGGTCATGACCGACATCACCGGCCACACCTACCAGTTCGAGCACGACATGATGACGCGGTCGCTGACGGCGACCGAGGCCGTGATCGTCGAGCAGGACCCGGTGGAGGACGCCGAATCGGTGCTCGGACCGATGGTGGCGTTGTGGTTCGATGCCGCGGCGCGCATCGTGTCGGTGGTGGTGTCCCCGCCGGTCGTCGACGAGGACGGTGACGGCCTGGAGGACGTCGACATCGATGAGGAGCTCGCGCAGCGGTCCGCGGTGACCGGCAACGACGCGATCGCCGCACAGATTCGCGAGTTCACGATCTCGTTCGCCTACACGATCAAGGTGAGCTCGGCGTACCGGCGCGGGGTGATCGAGGGCATGGTCTGCGACTCGCTCGGCGGGTCCTGGGAAGCCGAATGGTCGATGGCGTCGCGTCGGGTGCGGTTCGTGCGCAGCCCGGGCCTGCCCACGATGGTCGACCCGCCGCTGGAGTTCCCGGTGGTGACCCGGTCGACGATCCGTTCGCTGTACAAGAAAACCTGCATCCCGTTCGGTATCGACGCCTACGGCAACGTGATGGAGTGGGATTTCCGGCAGTCGCCGCACTTCCTGATCGCCGGAGCCACCTCGACCGGTAAGACCTCACTGTTGATGACGGTCGCCACCCAGTGCACCCGCCGCGGCATCAACGTGGTGTGGGTGGACCCGAAGGGCTTTGACTCCCCCGGTATGCGGAACTGGCCGAACTGCTCGCTGGTGACCGCCGGCACCGACGAGGACGGTCTGGTCGGTCACACCGCGGCGCTACGATTCTTGGCCGACACCATGCGTGACCGGCTGAGCCAGGTGAAGATCAACCCGAACAAGGCCGACGATTTCGATCCGATCGTGCTGATCACCGACGAATTCTCGAACCTGGTGGTGGCGTTGGCGGAGTTCTACAAGACCTACCGCACCACCAAGGAACGGGGCGAACCGCCGACCTCGACGGACGTCGGCATCCTGCTGCGTACCGCGCGTGCGGTGGCCATTCACATGGCCATCGGCATCCAGCGCCCGGACACCATGTACGTCGCCGGTGAGGCCCGAGACAACACCGGTCTGCGGGTCGCGATGGGTCGGCTGCGGTCGAAGGATGCGGCCATCATGATGTTCAACGATGCGGTCGCCGGAACCCGGCTGCAGCCGGGGATCAAAGGCCGCGGCACGGTGCAGCTTCCCGATGGCACATTCCGGGAAATGCAGGCGTTCTACACCCCGCGCGTGCCCGCCACCGCCGAGCAGGAAGCCGCGCTGACCGATCACGAGAAAGAGATTCTGGACGAGCTGCGCAACGTCGACAGTTTCTGGCCGCGACGTGTGGTTGATTCGGCGCTGCGGGGCTATGACCCGGAGGACGACGACGAAGACAACAAAATGTCGTTCAAAAAGATCCGGGACTCGCGAATCGTGCTGGCCTCCGATCGGCCTGATTTGGACCCGATGTCCGACCGGTATGTGCGGCCCCTGCCGCCGGAACGGCGGCCCACGATGGATGACGATCACGCCGAGCCCGACCCTGACGAAGAGGCCGCAACGTGGCGGCCGCTGGGGTTGTCCGGGGGACCGAAAGCGGCCGACGGTGCGGCGGTGCCATCGACATTCGCCGGCCCGGTCGACGGTTTCGACGACGACTACGAGCCGACCACCGACGAGGAATACGGGCCCGTCATTCCGGTCACGGCCAACGAACTGCGCCGCGGTGACCTGGTGGACGTTTCCGTTGACGGTGTCCAGGACTGGCGATACGTTCACGCTGAGCCCTACCTCAGCGACGACGCAGACGGTTCTGACCGGCTCGTGATCCCTTTCCGGGACCTCGAAGACGGCGGCAATGTGGCCGACATCGACGTCGATCCGTACGAAGTGATGCAGGCTCGCCAACTGCATATGAACTGACCAGAAGGAGCCCCATGGCTGCCAGGAGAAAGTCCGGCCGATCCGCAGCGGAAGCGGCATATGCCGCCCTGCACAAAGAGAACACCGCCCTGGTCGGCGACGTCGGGGAAGCGTGGGACGACCTCGACGGCGCACTCAAGCAGGCAGCGGAACTGCAGAAGAGGTACGAGGACGCCCGCACCGCGGCGGTCAAGGCCGGCGCGGTCACCAACGACCAGCTCGACTCCATGGGCTACAAGAAATCCCCGAAAATCCCTGCACTGCCGGCCCGCGGCGGCGAGGAGCCGGCCAAGAACGACAGCGCCAAAGCCGCACCCGCCACCAGCGGCGAGCAGGGGCGGGCAGATCACAGCAGCAACGGTGCCGAGGGGGCACCGCAACTGGCGTCGGTAGGCGCCACCAGCGGAGAGGATCAGCACTGAGATGAGCAGCCCGATCGAACTTCTCGCCGAGGAGTCGCAGCAGCAGCATCTGCGGTACCACCAGCTGTACGGCACCAGCCCCGTGCGCGGTGACGGACTGCGCGACGTGGCCCGCCTGAGCCGCGAGGTGGCCCTGCGGGCCATCGAGGTCCGCCAGGGAGTCCTCAATCTCAACTTCTCCACGGAGGTGACCGGATGAGCGGCGGACCTTTCGCCCTGGCCACCGGACGCGACCACTTGCCGCTGGACGCGTTCGGCAACGGCGCAGACGCCGGCGCGGACGCCACCGACGCCAGCGCTGATGTAAACGTCAACGGCGCCAA
Organism: Mycobacterium sp. SMC-13; assembly: GCF_045311035.1. NCBI lineage: Bacteria > Bacillati > Actinomycetota > Actinomycetes > Mycobacteriales > Mycobacteriaceae > Mycobacterium > Mycobacterium sp. SMC-13. Next base: position 35,487 of record NZ_JBJIAI010000020.1, on the reverse strand, counting down.
CGATGTGGCGGCCAACTCCTCGGCCGAAGCCAAGGAAATCGCCGCCGTTCCCGATCCCCAGTCCCCCGCCGGTCAAGCGGCCATCCTGGCGATCATCGAGAAGTATCAAGGCAAAAGCGCTGGGACGGTGGAGAGTTCAGCGGCGACCGAGCAGTCCAACGGCAGCCAGGCCGCCGAGGGCAAGAGCGACAGCAAGGACGATCACAAGAGCGACAGCAAGGACGACAGCAGCGACGGCTCGGGTTCGGGCAGCGGAGGCGGCGGCCTGGCGGACGTCCTCAGCGCGTTGCTCGGCAGCGGCGGATCAGGGATGAGCGGAATGAACCCGTTCGGCCAAGGCATGGGCGGCAGCCCGTTCGGCCAAGGCATGGGCGGCAGCCCATTTGGCGACCCCTACGCCGCTCAACAGGCAGGAGCCACGCAGGCCGCCAACCCATTCGCCGACCCGTTCGCCACCCCGGGCGGCGCGACCCCAGCCACCCAAACCGCGGCCTACAACTCGGCAGCCGACCCCTTCGCCTCCACCCCTTCCGCGGGCACGGGCACGGTCACCAACGCCAGTAGCACCACCTCGGCGGACCCATTTGCCGCCAATACCAGCGAGGGCACGAGCGACAGCAAGCCCGATGGCAAGTCCGATGGCAGCAAGACCGATGGCGGCGGCGATGCCACCGCGACCGCGTCCGGTGGGCCGTCGAGCGGGGTGGACGTTGGCGCGTTCTCCGGCACGGACGGTTCTGCCGTGCCCGCTGACCCGGCCGCGGCCACGTCATAGGCAGGTCACCCATCGTCATGTCATCCACCGCCGTCAGCAGCGCACCGGTCACCTCCTGGTGGTACGGGCAGGGCGGCGCAGTCGGGGTAGTACGGCGCCTTGAAGCGCTGTACACACTCAACCCCCCGCCGGCGACCGCCGGACTGGTCACCGCCCGCCTCGACGAGCTCACCGCGACCTTCGTGCAGGCGCTGCGGGTACCGCTGCCGCAGCCGTGGCACCCTCTCGACAGCGGATCGGAATCCCGAATCGCCTGGGATGCAGTTGATCCCGGCACCGAGCCGGACCCGCTGCACCCGGTGTATCTGGTGGTGTTCGGCACCACTGAGGACGGCGGGCTGATCGCGATGAACCTGGCCGCGTTCGCCCGTATCCGCATCGACGGCGACCGGGCCACCACGACCGCACTGGTCAGTCGCTGGGTGCTGGAGCTGCTCGCGACGCACCCGAGCATCACCATCGGGGTGACCGATGACGTGTGGTCAGGCCCGCTGACCACACGCGTGAGGCCGGTACGGGTCGGGGCCGTGCCCGATGTCGACGTGCTCGTCTGCGGCCCGGACCTGTCCTACACCGACCGGGCCCAGATCGTGTCCAACGCCACCAGCCGGATCATGGTCGACCTCGGCAAGGACGCCGCGGTGGACTCCAAATGGACGATCAGCTGCGGCCCCGACCGCGTCGGCCAGCTCAGCAACGGTGGGGCACAGTCGATTACAGCGACACTGATCCTGCCCACCGGGGACACCGTGGACCGCTGCGCCGACCTGCTCACCGCCTCCCCCACCGCGACGGTGCCTCCGCGTGCGCCGGCCCCGCCGGCCCCGCCGGCGCCGTCGGTCGCCGGTGACGACGACCCGGTCACCGACCCGGCGATGCCCGTGGCCGTGGCGGAGTCAGCCGGTGACATCGACGCGAGGGACGACGCGATCGATTTCTTCGAGCCCCACGCCGGCGGCGACCTCGTCGACGACGTCGATGAGGTCGATGAAGGACCGCCATGGGTTGTCGACGAGCCGCCCGTCACCGCCCAGCCCGAACCTGCCCCGCCGGCCGTGCCGGCACCCGTAGCGGTCCCCGCACCGGCGGCCGTGGCCCCGGTGCCCGAGGAGCCCCCAGCGCTTCCGGTGGTGGCGCCGATGTGGAATCGTCTGCTCGGCCAGCTGACCATGAGCCCCCCACATCCCGGCCAGGAACCCGGGGTGCGGGAAAAACGCCTCAACGAACTGCTGGTGTACCTGCAGATGAACCCATGGGTCAGCACCACCGACATCGTCCGCAGCGTCTACCGCGACGGCGCCTCGGACAAGACGGTCACCCAGCAGATATCGCTGCTGCGGGCCCGCCTCGGCGTCATCCACACCGGCGGGCCAAAAGCCCTGCCCCCCATGAGCGATGGCGCCTACCGCCTCGACGGCGCGGTTCGCTCAGACTGGATGGAATTCGAGCGGCTGGTGGAAATCCGCCCCGAAACCACCGCCCCCGGACATCTGATCGCGGCCATGGCGCTGGTCACCGGCCCGCCGCTGGGCGGGGTCACCCCCAAGGAATGGCCCTGGGCCACGAACCTGCGCGAGCAGCTGCGCGACCGCATCCCCGGCGCCGCGGTGGTCCTGGCTCGACACCACTACGACGCCCAAAGATTCAGTGACGCAGTGGAAATCGCGCGTAAAGGCCTGTGGTACGACAACGCCCGCCAAGACCTGTGGCAGGTTGCGCTCCAGGCCGCGCTCGACGGCCACGAGCACGACGCCTTCAAAAAGTTGCGCGGCCAATACCTCAACACCGTCGCCGGGGCCGACCAGGACCCGGCGGTACTCGATCTGACCAAACAAGCAGGGTAGGAATTGCCGTGGATAACGCCATGCACTCGATCGTGTTGTCGCAGTTCAAAACCGATGATGACGACGTCATCACCACCGCATCGACCGACCCGGAGGCCTTATCGGTCTCGGTGAACACCTGCGGCGAGATCGTCGATGTCGATGCCCAGGCGAGCAAGCTGCGGCCCCTGGGTGGCGAAGGCCTCAAAGAGTTGTTCGTGGGGTGCGCCCAGTCGGCGTTCACCCACCGATACGACCCGCTCATGGAGGACTAGATGACGGTGGTGTCCCAGGGCTTGGCGAGTCAGAGCACCGACGCGCTCTCGGCGTTGCTCGGGACGAATCGAGCCGCGACCGACCACCTGCGCCGGCTGGTGCGCACCAGCGGGTGCGCGACCCTGCCGGAGCTGGCGGCGCATCTGGCCGGATCGGAGCGCGCCACGACCGGTGAACGTGCTTCGTCCCGGTCGGCTGCGGTAGCGATCCTGGGCGACCCGACATCGTTAAGAGACAACAGTTTCGGGCAGCGGCGGCGTTGCAGCAGAAGCGCCGTGAGGCACAGCGCGAGGCCAACGAGATTCTTGCTGGGTGGGGCCCGTCCCCCGGTGCAGTGGTAGCCGAGCAGGGGGAAGGAAGCCATGGGGCAGCTCGACGTCAACCCAGCTGACCTGTTGAAGGCAGCCGGCGACTATACGGACCTGTCAGCCCAGGTGGCGCAGCTGTCGCCCCAGGCTGTCGCGCAGATTCAGGCGGTGGCCGCTTCGCACGGCCCGATGGGGTACCCGACCGCGGTCGGGATCGCGATGGGCCTGGCGAACCGAGAGCCGGCGGTACAGGCCAAGGCGGCCCAGTTCAGCACCTACTCGGATCGGCTCAACGGGCACGCTGCCACCTACGTCGAGCAGGACCGCGCCGCGGCCGCCAAGCTCAACGCGATCGTCTTCCCCGAGATGCACGTGGACCCCAAGCCGAAACCGGACACACCGACGAAGTGGGTGGTGTGCTGGCTGCCCAGCCCGGACGCCGACCCGGCCCGCTACTGCCCGGCCGACACCACACGGATCGAGTACGTCGACAGCAAAGGCCAGTGGATTCAGAAAGACGTCGAGACCGGCGCCGAAACGAACCTCAACGACATCGCCCGACCGGGAGTGCAGTACCTGCCCGGCCCACCGACCGGCCCCCCGCCGCCGGGGATCACCGACCGGTTGTGGCCCGACAAGAACGGCAACCTGGTCCAGGAGAGCGGGGGGCAGAGCGGTGAACCGCCGAAGATGCGCGTGTTTCCGCCGGGGAAGATCAGTTGGTGAGGTCAGCTGATGCGGTCAAAACGGTCCGCAACCCTCGCGGGAAGTGCCCTTCACCAGGTACAAAGGGCAGTAGGGGGCTGGGCGCCCGCGGTATCTGCCCGGGTGCGGCGCACGCCGCGCGGCCGGTGCTGACCGACGAGCGCCCCATACGCCGGCGTCGCCGGCAGTGACAGGGAGGGAGAAACATGGCGAGCACTGAACCGCTGAACCCAGGCGAGGACGCCGGGTACCGGTCCACCGAAATCGCTTAGAACGCAGGAGAACACACGATGACTCAGCCCAACCCGACTCCCCAGCCCACACCGCCGCCGGTGACCCCCGGCGAAAGCCCGATGGGCATGTCACCGCTGTGGCCGTCGGTCAAGCCCGCGGCTCCCGCGCCGGCCCCCGAGCCCCCGCCGGTACCGGTGAACCCCGGCGAAAGCCCGATGGGCATGTCGCCGCTGTGGCCGGTCACACCTCAAGCCCCGGCACACACCACCCCGGCGCCGGACCCCGGACCGCCGCCGCGCATCGTCTACCCGGACGGCCCTCCCGGATCGCACGGCCCGATGGGCATGTCGCCGCTGTGGCCGACCACCACACCCAAGGCCCCGGACGGTGCTCCGGGTGCCCCGATGCCGCGTTCGACCCTCGACGGGATTCACGGCACCCGCGATGACGACCCGGTCCGCTGGCACCCCAGCCATCCCGGGGAGCTGCCGCCGTACTGGATGAACAGGTACGTGCAAGACAAGAACGACCCGGATCTGTGGTGGCCGGACAAGCGGCCCGACGCCCCCGGCTCGACGCACCCCGCGTCCTACGACCCGAACAAAGACGCCAAGAAAGCCGACGGCGCGGGGCAGGCCAACAAGCTCGACGTCAACCCGGCGGACTTGAACAATGTGGCCACCCAGTACGCCGACCTGCAGCGCCAAGCCGCAGCGATCGGGCCGGCGGCCGTCGACGAGGTCAACCGCATCATCGCCACCCATGGGGCGATGGGATACCCGGTGGCTGTCGGTGTGGTCGCGGGCCTGGCCCAAAAACAGGCCGCGATGGAAGCCAAGACAGCGCAGTGGGGCGTGTACGCCGACCGGTTCAACGAGCATGCCGCGACCTATCGAGGGCAGGACGCTGCCGGCGCGGCCGGCTATCAGCAGGTCCAGTTTTCCGCGTAGGCGTGAGGTTAGGGGGACGTCGTGGCGCTGGACATCGACACCGACGCGTTGCGTCGGGCAAGCGAATTCGTCAGTAACGCAGGCGAATTCCTGCATCCCGACCTGACCATGGACGTTCCCCCGTGCGGGAGCGACACGGTGTCCCAGGCGGTGATGAACAACCTCAACGCGCGCCGGCGCTGGCTGGTGGCTCACGTGCAGTCCGGCGCAACCCAGGCATCCAACGCCTCGGCGGCCATCACCGACACCGCCGGCGCGTACGAGGCCACCGACGCCGCCGGCGCGGCCGGATACGGCGGCGGTGGCTCACCGGCCGCTCCGGCATCCACCTCGAGCGCGCCGGCGTCCGGGTCGCCCGGCCCGGTCAGCATGCCCACGGTCTCCCCCATTCCCGACATCAGCGGCACCGAAGGCGAGACGTTGGCCACCCAACTGGTCACCGGCGCCGGCCCGGCCCCGGCGACAGCGGCGGCCACCCAGCTGACAACGCTGGCCGGTCGCGCGCACGCGGCCAACGCCAGCCTGACCGAAGCGCAGGGCCACATCGTGGCGGCCGGGCAGTCCGAAGCGCACCCCGGCCTCATGCGTCGGCTCACCCAAGCCATCTCGTGGACCGCTGGAGTCGCCGGACACGCTGATGCGCTGGCCGCCGGATACGGCGCGGCCGGTGATCTGCACACCACAACCATGACGGCCGTCGGACACCCCGCCGAATGGCAGACCCTCAAGACCGCATACACCGACGCGGTCATGGAAAACCAGATGACCGGGGGCCTTTCCCAGCCCAAAGTCGATGCCCTGCAAGCGGCCCTGACCGACAAAGAGACCCAGAAAACCGCGGCGATGAACGGCTACCAGGTCGGCGGCGAAACCGTCAGCACCCCACCCGGTGATCTGCCCGATCCAGGACTGGACCCAGGCAAGGCCAGCTCGGACAAGAACGCCGGTAAGACCGACAAGGCCGCGAAGAACCCCCTGGGCGGCGAGGACGGCAAAGGCGGCGGGCTCCAGGACATGCTCGGCCCCCTCATGGGTGCGCTCGGCCCGCTGACCCAATCCCTCGGCCAGAACAATCCCCTGTCGACGCTGGGGCAGGCCGCCCAGCAGATCGGCCAGCAGGTATCCAAGCTCGGCGGGGAGGCCGCCAAGAAAGCCGCCAGCCCGATCAAACCGGCGGCGCTGGCCAAACCGGCAGGCCTGGGTAAAGGCAGCGGCGGCGCCGGCAAGGGCGGCGGCGGCAGCAGCCCCATCAAACCGTCCAACCCGCTCGGCGGTGTGCACGCTTCGTCGCTGTCGGGGTCGCCGTCGGCGACCAAGGCCACCGGTGAGCCGATCAAGCCCGCCGCGGCCGCCGCGACGCGCGCCGCGGGTGCTGGTTCTGGCAGCGGCATGGGCATGATGCCGATGGGGCACAAGCCCGGCGGTGACGGGAAAGCCGAGAGAATCCGCAGCTACGAAAGCCCGCTGCCTGAGGTGGAAGATGCCGGCCGCGACGGGATCGACGGCCAGGTTCAAGCGCAGCCGGCGCCGGTGGTCAACCCTGCGTCGACGAGTGCGATCAAAGAGCGCATCGCCAAGCGCAAACGCTCCGAGGCCGTCGACAGCCAGAGCTAGGAAGAGACGTTGGCCGTCGTGTCGCATTTCTGTGCCACGCTGATGGCATGAGTGCTCGACAGGGGAATCCGGGACACCGGATCGGCACACACACAGCAGTGGGGGCCGGTGTCATCGACGAGCCCAACGCCGCTCAGACCACACCAGTCCACCACCGTTAGGCGCAGCATGGATATTCCGCTTCACCCCGCAGTCACCGCCGAAATCGCGCGTGGCCGTGAGCTTTTGGAACGCGTACGCACGGCCCGCCGCAATGTCGCCGCGCTGAAGGTGACCATCCCCTGCCCCGACGGCGACAACACGATCACCTTCGCCGGAGACGGGATGGTCACCGACGCCACCTTCGTCGACGACATCTTCGACCGCTACCCCGGCGAGGAGCTCCGCGAGCTGCTGCTGGACATGTCCGCCGAAGGGTACGCGCAGGTGTCGAGCAAGGTCACCGGGGAAGTGGCGGCCGCGCTGGAGCAGCGATGAGCCTCATCGAACAGTTCGAGCACAGCTGCATCGCGCTGGGCGCCGAGGTGTACGGGCGGCGCCAGATTCCCGATAAACGCGTCGCGCGCAACGCATTTGAGCGCCTGACCGCCCAGCACCCGGACCAGTGTGACGGCTGGCTGGGCCTGGCCGCCGCCGGCGGCGCCCAGCGCGACATACTCGAGCACGCCTATCGGGCGATCGACACCGCCGGTGAACTGATCGCCGGGTCCGATGTCGCCGCCAACGCCCTGGATTTCACCTTCGACACCGGCCTGTACGTGAGTCTGCCGGCCCGCGGCGCCGACGGAGCGATCCTGGCGCTGGCCGCCGCCCGGGTCGCCGACGGCGAGTTCGAGGCAGCGCATGCACTGATCGATCAGCGGATACAGCACGCCCAACCCGTACTCGCGGGCTGGATGCTCGCCGTCATCTACTTCAAGGCCAAGCGCTGGCACGACGTCCGCCGCGTGTTGGCCCCGCTGACCCCGAAGCTCACCCCGGAAAGCGACCCGTATCTGTACCAGGCGATGTCGGTCGCACAAGGCCTGGCCGAGGCTTATCTGGGCATGTGGGACAAGGCCTATGAGCGACTGCGGTCGCTGGGCCGCGGGCCGATCGCCTCAGCGAGCGGCGACGCACTGCTGACCGCCGCGGTGTCGGCCCGGGCGCTGGGCCACACCGACGAGGCCACCACGCTGCTCAACGAGGCCTATGCCGTCGATGGGATCGACGAATCGGTCCGCTCCACGATCGCCACAGCGCTCAGTGACCCCGGCTACGGCATCATCCCGACCACTGCCGCACGCATCGACGCCCGCAGCGACTACTGGGATGCGGCCACCGAGCCCGGCGAAAAGGACTTCGTGCGCCAACTCGGCGCTGACCGGCGGGCAGAACTGAACGCCGAAGCGGACGCAGAACTGGCCCAGCTCGTTGGCATGGCCGACGTCAAAGAGCAGATCGAACGGCAGGTGGCCAGCGCGGTCGCCGACGAACGCCGCGCCAAGCGGGGCCTTCCGGTGCGCCACAAGTCCAAACACCTAGTGATCAAAGGCCCGCCCGGGACCGGTAAGACCACTCTCGCCCGCGCGGTCGCCAAGAAATCCTGCGCCGCAGGCATCATTCCCGCCTACATGTTCCTCGAAGTGGGTCGCGCCGACCTGGTGGACAAGGTCATCGGCGGCTCCGAACACAAGATCACGACCATGATCAACAAGATCGTCGAAAACGGCGGCGGTGTGCTGTTCATCGACGAGGCCTACCTACTGACAAGCACCAACTCCGAGAACGACTTTGGGCCGATCGTGCTCGGTATCTTGCTGCCCGCCCTGACCAACCACGCCGACATCTTGATGGTGATCGTCGCCGGATATGCCGACCTGATGGATCAATTCGTCGACTCCAACGATGGTCTGCGGTCCCGATTCACGCGCAGCATCACCCTGCCGACCTACACCGTCGACGAGCTCGTCGAGATCACCGTCCTCAAAGCGACCCTCGGCGGCAGTGTCATCGAGGACTTGCAGCCGCTGCGCGACGCCTACACCAGCTTGTCCAAGTCCACGGCCCTGGACAGCACCCAAACGCGCCGCCCCGCGATCGACGTGCTCGGCAACGGACGCCTGGCCGAAAACCTCATCGGTTTCGCCGAGGAGGAGCGCGACTTCCGCCTGCATCGCGAAGGCAAGGGCGACGACGCCACCGACGAAGAAATGCAGCTCATCACAAGCGCGGACCTCAAGACGGCGCTGGCCCGCGAACTCGCCCGCGCCGAACATGAGAACCACATCGAATTGTCCAGTGACACAACGGGAGCGTCGCGATGACCATGCCCGACAGGCGGCCCCGCCGCGGCTTCAAATCCAAGAGCCCCCTGCTGAGCTCGTCCAGCAAGCGCGAGCAGCCCTGGGGTTTTGTCACCCGCCATCAGATCTCCGGGTGGCGGTTCCTGATCCGACGGATCAGCAATGCCGTCGCGCTCAGGGACACCCGCATGCTCACCGACCCACTGCGCCGGCAGGGCCGGGCCCTGAGTGTCGGTGCGCTGCTCGCGGCAGTCATGTGCGCCTTCGCCTTCATCCTGTCGATCCTCAAACCCGCCGGCATCAGCGGCAACCAGGTGGTGCTCGCCGAACGCAGCAGCAACGAGCTGTACGTGCGGATCAACGACACCCTGCACCCGGTACTCAACCTGGCCAGCGCACGCCTGATCGCCGGCAAGCCCGACGACCCCACCCCGGTCAAACCCAGCGAGATCGACCGATTCCCGCTGGGCAACAAGGTGGGCATCCCCGACGCCCCGTCACGCATGGTGCAAAACGCCACCCGCGATGCACGCTGGCTCGTATGCGATGCCGCAGGCGGCCCCGACGCCGGCACCACCGTGATCGCCGGAGACCCCGTACCCGGGCCTGGCCACGCCAGCGCCATGGCCGCCAACACGGCGGTACTGGCCAGCATCGACGGCGGCAAGAGCACCTGGCTGATCTGGGGCAACAAGCGCAGCAAGATCGACCTGGCCAACGCACCTGTGGCGTCGGCGGTCGGCATCAGCGTCGACACTCCCGTGGCACGGCCAATCAACCGCACACTGCTCAATCTGATCCCGGAATCGCCTCCACTGGTGGTGCCGTTCATCCCCAACGCCGGTGACCCGCCCCGGTTCCCGTGGCCGGTCCCGGGCCAGGCCGCACCGCTGATCGGATCGGTGGTCGTCGATCACCAGGAGAACAACGCGCTGCGGTACTACGTGGTGGGCCCAGAGGGCATTCAGCCGATCTCCGCGGTGGTGGCCGCCATCTTGCGAGCCAACAACGCCTACGGGCTGATCGAGCCGCCAGCGCTGACCCCCGACCAAGTCGGCAAGGCCCCCAAGACCGATGTGGTCGCCGTCGACAGCTACCCCACCAGTCCGCTGCAGGTGCTCGATCCGGCGACCGACCCGGTGACCTGCGGTCAGTGGGTGAAGCTGGCCGGTGCGCCGACCTCGAGCCTGACGTTGCTGGCCGGTCCGAGCGTGCCGGTCGCCCCTGACGCCAAGCCCCTGACCCCTCCCGGGGGTGCAGCAAAAGTGCTGCTGCCGAAGGGAACTGGCTTCCTTGTGCAGGTCACCGGGCAGCAGCCCACGTCGACCACCAAAGAATCCGAGTTCTGGGTCTCTGACCTGGGTGTGCGATACGGGCTGGAATCCGAGAAGAACCAACCCACCACCCCAGCCCAAGCCCTCGGCCTAACCGCGGAGCCGCTGCCGATCCCCTGGTCGGTGCTCAGCTTGTTCGCCGCCGGCCCCACCTTGTCCAAAACCGATGCGCTGGTAGCGCACTGATCGAAAGACGATCTCTGATGCGAACTCAACACAAGGCGCGTCGCCGGATTCAAGGACCGCGATGGGAGGCGAACAAAGCCCCCGACTTCATGCTGGACCCGCCGCCGGAGCTGCCCCGGCTGATCCCGCAGCCCGCCGTCAAAAAGGCCCTGCCCTGGGTGTTCGGCCTGGTGATGGTCGGCATGGTCGGCATGATGATCTACATGGGGTTCCGGCAGATGAACCCGATGTATCTGCTGATGATGGCCATGATGGGCCTGGGCCTGTACTCCTCGGTGAGTGCGCAGGGCGCCACCGAAGATGACGTGACCACACCGAAGATCGACTCCGAACGGGCCGAATATCTGCGGTACCTGTCCGGCAAATCCGAACTCATCCGCGAGGCCGCCTCGACACAGCGTGCGGCTGCCGAGTGGTCCCACCCTGACCCTGATGCGCTGGAAGCGGTGTTCGACACGCCACGGCTGTGGGAACGCGGCATCACGGATCCGGATTTCCTGATGGTGCGGGTGGGCCGTGACGAGGTCCGCCTGGCCAACAAAATCAGGGTCAAACCCGTCGAGTCCTCCGAACTCGATTCCGAGCCGGTGACCAAGCTGGCCCTGCAACACCTACGTGCAGTTCAACAGGTAGTTCCCCACTGCCCCAAGGCAATTGACCTTGCCGGGCGTGGCCTGATCGGGTTCTACGGCGACCGGGAAGCGTTTCGTGGCGCGCTGCGCGCCTGGAGCGCACAGATGGTCAGCTGGCACAACCCGAACAACCTCGGCCTGGCAGTCGTCGCGCCGGATAAGGACACGCTGGAGAAGCAGTGGGGCTGGGCAAAGTGGTTGCCCCACGCGGAAAGTCAGGACATCGACGGGGCGGGACCGGCCCGGTACCTGTCGGACAACCTGAGCGAGGTGGCGGCGGCGCTGGACCCGTTGCTCAAAAGCCGCGCCAAAGTCGTCGACGAAAAAGGTGCGGTCGACGCGTCCGGGGTCACCAAGTCGCACAAGCACTTCGTGATCATCATCGACGATCCGGCCGCACCGCTGGCCGTAGTGCGACGCCTGTCTGCCCTGGATGGAGTCACGGTGATCGCCTACCGCGATGGCTCCGGCCCCGACCGCGACTACGCGCCCCATGAACGGGAACTGGTGCTGCGGATGCAGATCAACCCGTACAGCGACGGCGCCGCGCTGCAGATGGATCAGTGGCGCGAGTTCCGCTGGAAAGCGTTCTGCTCAGAGCCCGACACGCTGGGCATGCCCGTGATCGATCATCTGGCGCGACGGATGTCCAAGTGGGACAGTGCCCCAGCCGGCGGTCAAGATGCCGACTCAGCAGCGGCGCAGACGATGCTGGCCATGCTGGGGATCGACAACGCCGCCAAGATCGACGTCGCTTCCCTATGGAAGCCCCGAATGCTGCCCGTGGGTACCGGCGAGCCGGTCATCTTGGAGCCCATTTTGAAGGTGCCGATGGGACTGCAGCCCAACGGCGCCCCCCTGATGCACGATCTCAAAGACGCCGCTGATGGTGGATTCGGGCCGCACGGCCTGATGATCGGCATGACCGGGTCCGGCAAGTCGACGACCTTGGCGTCGCTGGCGCTGGGTGTTTTTGCGCTGCACTCCCCCGACGTCGTGCAGGCGATCCTCACCGACTTCAAAGACGGCGCGGGATTCGAGGCGTTCGCGTGCTACCCGCATGTCGCGGCGATCATCACCAACCTGGAAGAGAAAAAGTCCGAGGTCAACCGTTTCGGTGACACCCTGCTGGGTCTGCTCGACCAGCGCGGCCGCATCTTCTACGACGCCGGCATGCAGGTACGGGGCGAACCGTTCAAGTCGATCGTCGAATACAACGAGGCCCGAGCGACCCCGGCCGGTGCCCACCTGCCACCGGTGCCGTACATGCTGGTGTGGGTCGATGAGTTCTCGCTGCTGCTCGAAGATCACCCCCACATGGCTGAGGTGTTCGACAAGGTGACCCGTAAGGGCCGCTCGCAGGGGATCTACTTCCTGTTCGCCAGCCAGACCCTGGACGTCGGCAAGATCAAGGACATCGACAAGAACACCCAGTACAGGATCGCCCTCAAAGTGGCCTCCGACTCGATCTCGCGGCAGGTCATCGGCTACGGCGATGCCTTCCACATCCCCGACAGCAAAAACACCAAGGGCACAGGCTATTTCGTGCGCGCCCCGGGCGCTGAACCGGTCAAATTCCGCAGCTTCATGCTGCCCGCGCGCTACGAGCCGCCCACCACGATCACACGCCGGGTGATCTCGGCTGATCCCCGGGCGCGGGTCTTCACCGCCGGCCGGGTGCAGCCCGACGAAGCGACAGTGATCGAGGAAGAGATCGAAGCGGAGTCGTTCTTCAAGAAAGGTGAGGAACGCTCCCTGGTGCTGACGGTCGGCCCGCAGCTGGCCGCGCACTACGGTAAGAAAGCCCCCCAGCTGTGGGCACCGCCCCTGGACGACCCGATTCCACTGGACAAGGTGCTCGCCGAGGCGCAGACGTTGCCGCCGCGCTCGGATGCCCCCTGGTGGCCGCTGGGCGAGATCGATATGCCACGGCGGCTCACCCACGGCCTGTTGACCTACAGCTGCGACGACGGCACCGGCAACATGTTCGTGCTGGGCATGAACAAGGACGAAACGTCAATGGTGGTACAGAGTTTCATCCTGTCCGCCGCCTCGCGGTATGCACCGACCGAAGTCGGATTCTTCCCGTTCGCCTATGGCGGTCCCGCGCTGGGAGCCGTTCGGGACCTGCCGCATGTGGGGGCAATCGGTGGAAAAGACCGTGACCAGCTCAACCGGCGTTTGTTCACCGACCTGGATGCAGTAGCGGCCGGACGCCGGCGGATTTTCGAGCTGCACAACATCGGCTCAGTAGACGAATACCGCCGCCGGCGGCGGGCAGGTGAGGCCGCGCTCGACGACGGCTACCCCATCGATCTGTTCGTCATCATCGACGGCTACGAGAACTTCTATACCGACAACACCGACATCATGCATCCGCGGAACCCCCACGAGAAGAACCTTGAACGCCTGGCCGCCGCCGGCAACGGGATTCACGTGGTGATCACTGCCGCAGACTGGGTCAGGATCAGTGGACAGGTCACCAACACGATGGCGGTCTACTACGAGCTCAAGCTGGCCAATGCCAACACATCCCAGGTGAAGGGCTCGGTCGACGACAAGCTGCTGCGGCCACAAGACCGCATCCCGGCCGGGATGCCCGGTCGAGGCATCACCAAGACGGGGGACGTGATCCGGTTCGCCGTCGGTCGCACCGATGGCCAAGCCAGCATGGACAAGCTGGACGTCAAAGTTCGTGACACCGTGGCCGCATTGGTGGATCGGCACAAGGGGGCGCGGCCGGTGCCGGCGCCGCAGCTGCTGCCGACCCTGCTGCCGGCGGCGTCACTGCCCCAGAACCTGGGCGGGGAGAAGTACGCGGTGGGTATCCGCGGCCGCGACCTGCAACCTCAGGTGTTCGACTTCGCGGAGTCCCCGCTGTTGGCGGTATACGGCGACGACCACCATGGAAAGACGCCGTTCATCGACAACATGGTGCGCAATGTGGTGGCCCGCCGCCGCGACCACGATGACGCGATCGTCGCAGTGTTCAGCCCCCGGCGTGAACTCAGATCGCTCACGTCGCTGCTGGTGCCGGGCGAAGACAGTTACGAAACGACCGCCGAGGGCATGGCGCGCATGATCGCCGCGATCGGACAAATTTGCGACAACAGAAAACCGAAGGTGAATTCCGGAGCCGGCTGGGATGAGCTGCACGAGTGGACATTCGATGGTCCGAAGATCTACTTGTTCATCGACGACGTCGACGTGATCCCCGCACAGGTGACCGTTCACGCCCCGGTGCCCGCCGGCGCCCCGGCCGGAGTCCAGCCGGTCGGACAGCTGGTGCCGGTCTTCCAACCGCTGCTGCGGCACCTGGCGACCGCCCGCGATGTCGGACTGCGCGTCATCGTGACCCACCGGGCCACCGGATTGGGCCACCTGGAGATGAACGCCAGCACCCTGCCCGGGGCATTCCACGCGCAGAACGCCGACAGGATTCTGCTCGGGTCGTCGGCGCAAACCGACAAGGTTCGCGGCGTGAAGTTCGAGCTGTTGGCGCCTGGACGTGGATATCTGATCGCTTCACGCGAAGAGAACTGCGACTACATCCAACTGGCCGCACCACACGGAATGTAACCGGCATGTTAAATGAGCACTACAGCGGTGGTTTGGTGCTAAATCCGCGTGCTGCAATGTCTGGCATGTGTCGTTTGCTGACGGTACCGTCGTTTTCGGGGAGTACCAGACCAGCAAAAAAGCGTCAGGCCGGGGGTCTACCGGCGGCGATAATTGAACTGGCAGCAAAACAGAGGGGACGCTTCACTCATGATTCTTGACGTAACTCCAGAAGTTCTAGCTTCGGCATCGGCGCAGGTCGCCGCCCTGACCGGCCGACTGATCGCCACCAACGCCGAGCACGCGGTGGCCACCAGCCTGATCCTGCCGCCCGGCTCCGATCTCCCGTCGATCAAGACCTCGATGTCGCTGATCGCTCAGGGCGCCGAGCACCAGGCCACCGCCGCCATGGGCAATGCGCAGCTGACCAGCTCCTCGGCCGGCGTCGCCGAAACCGCGATCAGCTACCAAATCGGCGATGCCGAAGGCGCCGCGATCTACACGGCCGCCGGCGGCGTCGGCATCTAACGACAGGCCGGAACAGAACCGATGCTGGCACCAGCACCACCGATACCCCCGATCTGGCACGCCCTGCCGCCGGAAGTGCATTCCACACTTCTGACCACCGGCGGCACCGCCGCGGGCATCATCGAGGCGGGCACGTCCTGGACGAACCTGGCCGCCCAGTACGGCGGTGCGATCGGCGAACTCGAAGGAATCCTGTCCTACATCCAGGCCAACTACGAGGGACCGTCCGCTCAACAGTTCATCGCGGCCCACCAGCCGATGCTGGCGTGGTTGGCCGCCGTGGTGGCCAAAGCTACCGGCGCGGCAATGGCACACGGACAGATTGCCGCCGCCTACGGCACCGCGGTGGCGGCCATGCCAACGATGCCTGAACTGATCGAAAACCACGTCGTCAACGCGACGCTGAACGCCACCAATTTCTTTGGGGTGAACACGATTCCGATCGGCCTCAACGAAGCCGACTACCAGCGGATGTGGATTCAGGCCGGCGACGTGATGGCGGGCTGGGACGGCGCCTCAACAGCAGGCCTGGACTCCATCGTGGAAACGCCACCGTCCCCGATCACCCTCATCCCCGGTGTCGGAGAATCCGGCAACATCGCAGCCACCGCGGCGTCCTTCCTCACCCAAGGGGAAGCCGCGGCCGGCGGGGCCTCGCTGACCGGCGCCGACACCATGAGCAACGCGCTGCTGGTGAAGAAAGCCGCAACCAGCCCACTGTCGATCGCGGACAAGGCGCCCGGGCCTCAGACGTCGGCGCAGGACAACGCCCAGCAGCAAGACCAGCTCAAAGACGGCACCCAGAACGCTGCCACCAACTTCATGCAGCAAGCCGCCTCGATGGCCAGCAGCGCGCCTCAGGCGGCCGCCTCGGCCATCCAACAGCCCGCCCAGCTGGCCACCCAGGCCCCCCAGATGCTGCAGAGTGCCCCACAGGCCCTCGGTCAGCTGCTGACCCAGATGGGCGGCCACGGGGCGTCAGGACTGGGCGGTCAACCCGGCGCGGCGATGCCCGTCGGATTTCCCGGCACCGGCGCCATCAAAGGCTTCAACCCGGCCGGGATGACCAGCTTGGCCGGCGGGGCGTTCGGCTCGGGCCCGTCACGGCCACTGATGCCCTCCACCTGGGGTGCCTCGCCGGCAACGACAGCCGAGATGGCCGGCGGCGCCACACGCGGGATTTCCCCTGTGGCAACACCACTTTCGGGTGCCGGTGCCAGCGGCAGCGGCGCCGGTGGCGGCATGATGGGTTCGGGGGCGCACCGCAAGCGCAACAGCCGGTCGGAAGCGGTCGACACCTATGCCGATGACGCGCTCGACGAAGACGACGACGTTGACGGGGGGACTTTCGCGATGGCCCGTTGACACCAGCCGCGCACACCTAACGCGAATCGAACACAACTCAACACCATTCCGAAATCCCTAGTCAGGAAAGGACTTTCACCATGGGATTGCTTGACGCAAACGTTCCGCAGATGGTCAGCTCCTCGTCGAGCTTCGCCGATCAGGCTGGCCTGATGCGCAGCACCATCGCCCAGGCCGACGCCTCCGCGCAGCAGGCACAGGCCACCCACCAGGGCGACTCCGCCGTCGCCTTCCAGGTCGCGCACACCCGCTTCGTCGAAGCGGCCGGCAAGATCAACACCCTGCTGGACGTCGCCGGCGCGAACATCCACGAGGGTGCCGGCACCTACACCGCGCAGGATGCTGCCGGCGCGTCCGACATCGCATCCGCCGGCGGCGCACTGCCCGTCTAATCCGCCTGCAGGGCACAGACTCTCACCTCTGAAAGGACAAACAGATGTCGCAAATTCTCTTCAACTACCCGGCGATGCTCGCCCACGCCGGCGAAATGAACGGCTACGGCGCCGCACTGCGGTCGGTGGGTTCGGGTATCGCCAGCGAGCAGGGCGCCCTGGCCGCCGGCTGGACCGGCGACACCGGCCAGAGCTACCAGGCTTGGCAGCAGCAGTGGAACTCGACTCTCGACGAGCTCGTCACCGCCTACAAGGCGATGACCGACGCCCACGAGAACAACACCTTGACGATGCAGGGCCGCGATGCGGCCGAGGGCGGCAAGTGGGTCTAACCCCGTAGCCGCAGAGCTCGTCTACAGAAATGGGGCGGTCACCGATTACGGTGACCGCCCCATTCGCGTGGCTACAGCACTCAACAGCTGGCAGGAATCTCCATCAGACGCGCGTGCTCAACATCTGATGCCCCTGCGGGGTCGTGATCTGAAACAGATTGGCGTGCTTGAGGTCCTGAGTGATCACGATGGTCGTCGCCGGCGCCTTGGAGGCCTGCGGCCGACGAAGGGTCACCGTGACCTGACTGGCCGGCGCCTCGATACTGCCGTCGGTCACCACAATCGCATCCGCAGGCGGCAGTGTCGGCGGCAGACTGAACTGCTGCGGTGCACCGTGGTTGGCCAGCGGGCCCCACTGCCGGACATCGGAGGTGGCCAGCGCGATCGGCAAGCCGGACAACGCCAGACGCGCCACGACGCCGACATGGAATTCTCGAGTACCAGTGACCGTGATGCGCACCGGCTCCGGCGAAGCCAGACCCAGATAGACGGGCTGCCGCTGCCGATTGAAGCCGATCGGGACGCCGGGCGCCGACGTCGGCCAGTGCAGCGAAGCCAACTCGGCCGGATCGACCTGCGTGGTCGGCAGCTCGTAATCCATACCGGTGGCGGTCATCGCCGCGGCGACGTGGCGGTGCAGACCGTGGAAACCGGCCAACCCCGGCAACGGGTTACGGTCGGGCTTGGTCCCGGTCAGCGTGCCGACGCAGGCGGCTACGGTGGTGGGCTGACTGCCCCGTGAAGCGATCGTGACGCTCACCCACAGGGCCTTGGTACCCAGCGCCGGCAGAGCCTCCAGAACCGTCTGCAGGGCGCCCGACTCGACCGCGTAGATCGCCCGGAATCCGTCGTTGTACTCAGTGGCAGTCCACGTCTCGCGACGCACCGTGGCGGTCGAAGGGACGAACCGCGGCACCGCTTCGGTGTCGTCGATAGTGGCCAGCCACCCCCGCTCGCGTAGCTCAGCGAGCAGCCGGCGCGCGGTGGTATCGGCCAGTGCCGCCCGCTGCGGCGCCTTCGGCCTCTCACGGTCACCGTCACCGCCGTCGTCGCCGGCCGGCGTGCCCATGGTGGTGCGATGTGCGGTCAACACCCCGATGTTCTGGTCGGCCCGCAAGGTGTAGGACAGCCAGGTTTCACGGTGCTGCGGAGTCCGGCTGGTCAACAGCGAGGCCGCATCGACGCGCAGACCACTGGGCGGCGGGGTGCGAGTGATCGAGGTGATGTTCAGCTCATCAGCGCGCACACCGTAGCGGTTCAGCCAGCTGGTGACGAACTCCCACGGCAGCTGGTCGGTGGTGTCCGACGGTGTCGTCAAGCCGTGCGGATGAGGCCGCAGGTGGATGACGATCCGCGCCTCCAGCGTGTCCGAGCGCGGCGCCGGTGGCACGGCGTCATTCGGGGATTCATTGCGGCGCCGCCGATTCGGCGTGCCGCGTTTACGCTGACGGTTGTTGTACAGCGCCATGGGCGCCCAGCGGTGCACGGTGGTCGACAAGTGCTGGCCGTGCCAGGACCCCAGGAATGCCACGATCAGGACGCCGCCGATCAGGTAGTGCCACCACTGGGTTGTGCGGCCGGCGGGCACCAGAGCAGCCCACCCCAGCATCAGCAGGGTCACCAAGATGCTCACCCGGCGCCAGCTCGGCGCGGCGGGAATGAAGCGGGATTGCTGGCTAACGTGTGTTGCCACGGCGCATTCCAATCACAGCGACGAAGGCGACGGCCGCGGCCAGGGCAAGGAAGCCGCCGCCGAAGGCGATCAGGTAGGGCAAACGGTTATCCGGTGGCGGAGGTGCCGGGGGCGCGACGCGTACCACGGGCGCGTTCACCGGCTTGGCATCGCCCTTGGGGATATCCCAAGTCAATGCGGCCACAGGGTCAATCACCCCGGCGCCCACCAAGTTTGACGGCGAGCGTGGGCCGTTGTGCGCCGAGGCGACCAGACGGTTGACGATCTGGCGGGACGTCAGATCGGGGAACGCCGAACGCACCAGAGCGGCCACCCCAGAGACGTACGCGGCCGCGAAGCTGGTCCCGTTGATCGGTACCAGTGGTTCCTTGGTCGAGGGAAGCCCGTTGACCAAGCCGGAATTGTCAGCATTGCCCAGGGACACGATCTGTTCGCCCGGCCCGGCGATCCCCACCCAGGGCCCGGCCATCGTGAAGCCGGACGGCTGCCCCTCAGGCGTCAATGACCCCACCGACAGCACATAGGGCTGCCAATACGAAGGGGTGGAGATGGTGGTGGCGCCGGCCCAGTTGCGGGGATCACCAGGGTTGTTCGGGTCGGTCAGCGGGTTCGAGTCGCAATTGTTCTCCCCGGCGTTACCGGCCGCGGCCACGATCACCTGATCCTTGTCGACGGCGGCGTAGCGCACCGCGGCGCCGAGCGCGGCCTGGTCGACCTCCTTGTACCGGGCGATGCAGTCGGTGAGGGAAATGTTGATGACCCGCACCCCCGGCATGTCCGCGGCGTGGCGGATCGCGCGGGCCAGGGTCGCGACATCGCCGGCGGTCTTGGCCTTCTGTGGATCGCTGCCCGAGGGCATCTTCGGTGACCACTGCGCCGAACTCTGCCGGATCGATACGATCGCGGCCTCCGGGGCGACCCCGGCGAACCCGTCCGGCCCGGGCTGGGCCCCGATGATCCCGGCCACCGCAGTGCCGTGGCCGTCGCAATCAGTCAGGCCATTTGCGGCCGGGTCGATGTAGTCACCGCCGCCGGTGACATTGGGCAGCAACGGCTGCTGCCGGACACCGGAGTCGATGACCGCGACCGCCACTCCCCTCCCCCGCGAGGTCTTCCACGCCTCAGGCAAGTTGAGCATCGCCTGGCTGGGCGGGACAACGTGGGGATCGAAGCCCGGCAGCGCGCCGTAGAACGCGCACGCACCGTTGAACCGCAACTCCTGCGACGGCGACGGGGCCCCGTCAGCAGGCAGCGCCGCGGGATCGACCACCGGCTGGGTCAGTGCGGCCGCTTCCGGCAGCGGGCTGCTCAGCACCAGCAGCGCCACAGCAGCTGCGACAGAACCGATCTGGCGAAACATCACAGAGCCCCCCGATTACGGATCAGGCTGTAGAGGCCGGTCAGCACCACCATGGCCGGAAAGATCGTCGCCAACAGTGTTTCCTCAAAGAGAGTGAGGTACCGGCGCTGAGGGATCGTCAGCGCCCCCGGCTTGAGCGCGGTGGCAACGAGCAGCAGCGTGACCAGCCCGACCAACGCCGCGGCCGCATAGACCGCGGCCAGCAGATGCCCGCTGAACGCGAAGGACGCAGACAGGGCGACCGCGGCGACGAACGGGGCCGACAGGAGCCACAACGCCGGCACCGCCGAATCCCAAACACGCATCCGCAACACCGTCACCATCACCGTGGCGATCATCAACCACCAGGCCAACAGCGACGGGGCAGCCGGCAGCCACACAACCATGACCGAGCCGATCACGGTCATGATCACCGACGCGGCGATCATGCCGTTCTGATAGGCGTTGGAACGAGCCACCTTTGTCGGGAGTGCCTCGATCTCGGACAGCGACAGCGGCGGCGGATCATCCTCGTCGGGGGCCGGCACGTTCGGCAGCGGGAACCGCGCCCACACCGCGGCAGCGGTAGGAGCGGACCGGGCCGTCAACAGCGAGATCGTGATCAGCACGCAGCCCAGCGTCACGTACGGAAGATGGGCCACAATGCGCAACGCCGCCAACAACGCGAGCGAGGCGGACACCACGATCATCGACGTGTACGTG
This sequence comes from Mycobacterium sp. SMC-13, assembly GCF_045311035.1. Classification (NCBI taxonomy): domain Bacteria; kingdom Bacillati; phylum Actinomycetota; class Actinomycetes; order Mycobacteriales; family Mycobacteriaceae; genus Mycobacterium; species Mycobacterium sp. SMC-13. The sequence continues at coordinate 14,435 of NZ_JBJIAI010000020.1, read as the reverse complement.
GAAATCCACGTCGCGGTCAACGTCAACATCACCAGCGACCAGGCCGCCAGGCCGGCCGCGGCCAAGAACACCCGAGGAGCGGCCCCATCGCCCGGCAGGGCCGCCGCCAGCGCCAACGCCAACGGGACCGTGCTGGCCACACCCATACGGGCCGCGGCCACCGGTTCGCCCCGGCGAGCCAGCACCCCAGTGGCCGCGATGTACACCACGGCCAGAACACCCAGGCCGATCGCCGCCCACCACCGGTGATGACCGTGCCACGTGACCAACGCCAGGCCGCACACCAACGCTCCCAGCACCAGCACCACGATCTGAGCGACCGCGGGCAGCAGTGACTGCGTGAACGGCTTGAACTGGCTTGCCGAGTGGATCGCGGCAGCATCGGCAATGTTCTCAACCACCGGCGGCGCGGTAGGCCCCGGCGGCAGCTGGCGCAGCAGAAGCAGCTCGCCGTCGTCGACCGCCAGCGCCTCCAACGTCGCATCCAGGCTGAACGGCGTAGACCCCGGCGGCGCAAGCGAATACGGGCGCAACGCGATGACGTTGTCGCGCTCGGGCAGGTCATCGTCGTCGCGGCCCGAGGCCAGTGTCTTGCGTATCCGTGGAATCAACTCACGGATCGGCAGCCCCGTCGGCAGCGCGATATCGGCCGAGTTGTCCTCCCCCACAACCTTGACGCGCACCAACCCGGTGGCAACAGCAGGATCCATTGTCAGTACCCCATCCCCTCAGCCTGAGGCTGCTGCCGTGTCGGATAGAAGCTGGCGACCGCACCCGCTACTTTCGTGACGGCCTTCTGTGTCTTTTTCTTCATACGGGTGAACTCGATCGCGCCGCCCTCGTTGAGGTGGTCATCGAACGGCACCGTCAGCACGTGTTCGGCGCCTCCGTCTCGGAACTGCGCGGCGACGTCCTCGATATCGACCTTGGGTTTCTGCGGGCTCTGCTGGTTGAGCAAGATAACCGTCTTCGGCTGCAGCCACCCCATGTCGTGGGCGGCCAGATACTGCCGGGTTCGGCCAGCGCCGTTGATTCCGGGACTGTCTTGCGAGGCGACCACGACCAGGCAGTCGACCTGTTTGGCGATCGCCTTGAACAGGGGGGCGGTGATCGCGGTGCCGCAGTCCAAGATGATCACGTTGTAGTGCGAACGCAAGGTCTTCATCGTCGTCTCGAAATCGACGCTGGTGAGTCGGTAGTTCGAGGTCGGATTGTTCTGCGAGGACAGCATTTCGAGGCGGTCATCGTTCTGCACGGTGTATCGACGGATCATCGAGTAGACACCCGTGGCTTGTGGTTCCATCGCCACGAACCCTTGGATGTTGGCCGTGGCTCCCCCGTGCTCATAGAAGCGGTCAGACAGGTTGCCCTGATCGGTATCGACGTCGACGACGATCACTCGGTCGCCGCGCTCGCGAGCGATCGCGTTGCCGGTGGCTACCGCCATCGTTGTCTTGCCGACGCCGCCTTTGGAGTTGACGAAGGCCACCACGAAGACGTTGACCAGGGAGGCGCGGATACTGCGGATCAGCTCTTCGGCTTCGACCTGCTTGGCGCTCGGTCCTGGCTTGATGAGCCCAAATGACATCACCGACACGGCCTTTCGCCACCCGGTCGGGTCGATGTGTCGCGACGTGGTCACGATCTGGGCGGGGTCCGAGCCGCTGACGTAGCCCACCGGATTGAACGGCGCGCCCCCTGCACTACCCAGCAATGGGTGGGGTGCCGATCCCGAGTCTTGCTGCTGTGGTGCGGTGTTCGGGGTCGGGGTGTCGAAAAACTCGCCAACGCCGGCCATTTCGCGGGCCTGAGCTATGGCTTGGGGCGAAATGGTCGTGGTCTTTTCGGAATCGTATTCGTCGTCGACGCGGCGGTCTGCCCGTGGCGCCGAAGGGTCGCGCGGTGGCTGCGGCGGGGTGGGAAAGACAAAGCCCTGCTGCGCGAGGCGGTGTTGGCCGGTGTTGTTGCGCGGCTCGCCGGTCGGAGGCTGGGCGGGCTGCGGTGCGCCGTGGGCTGGGGCCGCGCCGTAGGGCGGCGGAGTCGGCCGTAGGCCAGGGTTGTGTGGCTGGACAGGCTGGTACGGCGCCTGCGGGCCGGTCTGGTAAGGCCGCTGCGGTGCCTGGGGATCGGCCGGGGGCACCTGCGGGATCGGGCCGCTCTGGCTCGGCGAGGGCTGCCACTGTGGCGCCTGCGGAGGCTGCGGCGCCTGCGGAGGCTGTGGCGCCTGCGGAGGCTGCGGCGCCTGCGGAGGCTGCGGCGCCTGCGGAGGCTGCGGAGGCTGCCGCAGCTCCCCCACGTGCGGCGCTGCGCGGTGCAGCGGTCCGCTGTCCCCGGGCTCAGGCTGGCGGTGCTGACCCTCATCGGCCGGGGCGCCGGCCACATTCGCGTCAGTGTCACCGGTTGCGTCGCGGTGGGGGTCGTTGTCGTCGTTGGAGGTGAAGAAATCAGGTGGTGTGCTCATCATTGTTTGTCCATTCCAGTTAATGGTCAGATGTCGAAGTTCTCTGCGGGAAACCAAGTGCCGGAAGGCAATCGGCTGATCAGTTCACGTACGGCCATCGCAATAGCGAATGGTTCGCCCGGTGCCCACACCGACACGCCGCCCTGGCGGGGGGTGCCTGGAACCGGGCTGACCAGGATCAGGCCGACCTCGGTGCTGATGAGGTTGACACTGACGTCGGTCTGGTGGCGGGAGCCGTTGGTGGCCTGGTGCGCCGTGAGCTCCACGGTGACCCGCTCGCCGGTGCGGGCTATCTCCATGATCTCGGCGTCTTGTTCGGGGACGCCCAGGTCGGTCAAGGTATCGACGATGTCCGCGCCGCGCCCGATGCGGGAGTCGATTGACTTCCCGATATCCATGGACAGTTCGAACTCGTTGAAACGCGCAGGTCGCACATCGTCGGGCAGGCCCGAGGTGATGATCGGCACGATGGCTTCACTGTGTGTCAGCTGCATTGGTGTGAACGTCACCATCTGCGCGTAGCGAAGCGCGACCACGGCATCGGAATCGGAGGACCGGGCCAGGACACCACGCAGGACCTGCTGGTTGTCGGTGCTGGTCACAGTCAGCCATTCCAGCCACTGGGATGCATGGCATGTTGTCCGAATCGCCTGCGCAACAGCGGCTTTAACGTTCTCATGGGTATCGATGACACCGGATGCGACGAGCTCGGCCTGGGTCTTGGCGTTGAATTCGTCGCGCTCGGCGGGATCGAAATAGGGAGCAGTGATAGCCAGCTTCCAGGGGAAGCTGCCGGCGTGAAGGTGCTCGGCCAGGAACCACGCCTGCTGCGCGGTGATCTCCACCGCCTCGAACCTAGTCATGGTCAGTTCATTCCTTTATGTCGGGCAGTTCGGCGGCTTCGAGCTCGTCCAGCACGGGCGACAGTGCCCGCTCGGTGATCAGCGACATGGAGGTATTCCACCGCCGCTCTTGCTCTTTGAGCCGGCGCAGGGTGGAGCCCCTCAGTCGAAGGGTGGTCGCCTCTTTCTTGTCCGCTGCTTCCACGGCATTCTGGGACAGCTCGCGGACGAGGGCACTACCGGCGGTCTCCCGTTTTGAATCCTCGGTGGCCATCGTGGCTTTCACCCCTTCCCTTTCTGGGTCCAACCCCACGTGCCCGCAGTAGAGCACAGAACCCGGACACGACAAATAGATCGCGTAACGCAACAGTCCATATCGATCCCCTACCCCCGTTTGTCGGTCGTGCGCGAATAGCCGCATGTGTCAAACCGACTGAGTCCAGTGTGCCTGCTTGGCGTAAGGGCTACCTACACAAATCGGCGGAAAGCGCATATCGAAATATCGAGCGATGCGCATACCGCGTGATGGCATATGCGCATACGCGCCGCATACGTGGGTATGCGCGCACGCAACGGCGTCGGACGACAATCTGGGCTGGGCGGATGGCGATCTATGGCACGTGTCCAACCGGGCTGCCACAATTGGGCCGCACCAAGGAAGTCCATCAGAGCGTTTCGCCGCGCTGATGGGGACCATGCATCTACCTACCCCCCGAAACGTCACGTGACGAACATGCTGCCGAAGCACGCAACCGGCTGTTCAGGTGATGCAGCGTGCATCACCTGACATCCAGCCCCGACACGCCCCCGAAGATCCGAGCCCCACCCCTACAACGCCTATAGCCTAATACCGGCATTTAGGAAGGAGTCACAAGTGGCAGGAATGACAACCCGGGCTCGCCGCCCCGCGAAGCCCGTCGGCAAGAAGACCGCCAACCGCTTTGCAAAATTCGCCGGCGGAGATACCGCCAGCGATATGGACCTCTCCCCCACTATCGCCGCCGAAGAGACGGGCGACACCGGCCTCATCGCCGGCATGTCTGCCGTCGCGGCCGACGAAGCGCACCGCGTCGTCGAAATCCGCGTCGCCGAGATCGCACCGCACCCGTTCAATGACCACGCACGCTCCGAGCCGCAACCCGGAGACCCGAAATGGGACGAGCTCCTACGCGGCGTCAAAGCCAACGGCGTCCGCCTCCCCGTCCTGGTCGTCCCGCGCGAATCCTTCGCAGCCGTGAGACCCGGTGCAGCAGAAGGGATTTCCCCTGATGCGCGCTACGTCCTCGTTTACGGGCACCGTCGACGGGCCGCCGCACTCGAGGCGGGCCGTGACACCCTCCCAGCCGTCGTCGACGACGGCATCATGGAAGACGATGGCGACATCGACGCCATGGCCACGGAAAACCTTGGGAGAAAAGACCTTTCAGACCTCGCCGAAGGTGACCTGTACGCGCGGTACTCCGACATGGGCCTGAGTCAGCGTCAGATCGCCGATCGACTGGGCGTCGATCAGTCCACAGTTCAGCGCAAGCTGGCGCTGAACCTGCTGGCCCCCGAAGTCCGCGCCGCCGTCGGCGACGGCAAGCTGCCGCCCACCGAAGCAGCGGCCCTGGCCGGCAAGCTCCCATACGGCCCACTGCGCCGCTGGCAGAAAAGCAAGGACCCCGGACAAGACACCGAGGAACGCCGGGCCGAACAGATCGAAGCGCAGCGCCTCGTGCTGCAGCAGAACTGGTCGGCATCACGGGCCGCCGAACGCGTCATCGCCGAGCGTGACGCCCGGGCCGAAGCAGTCGAGTTGGGCATCGACCTCGTCGACGACCCACGCACAGAACTCGGCGACGGCTACGTCGATCACCGCATCAGCCGCGGGGAGTACAACGCCGGCGACGACGTCCTAGGTGCCATCAACACCAACACCGGACAGCTCGATCTGTACCGCCGTCCAGCCGCGCCGGCACCGACGAAAGAGCGCGCAGTGGAATCCGCCACCAACGGTCAGGCCGAGCGTTCCGCGGCGGCCGCAGAGCGTCCCGGTGCGCCGGCGGCCAAGGCCGGTGGCAAGGTCGACGCCGATGATTCCGACGCGGGGGAGAGCGTGGGGGAGTACGACGACCTCGACGACGACCCGGACGAAATCGACCACGAAGAGGCGGCGATCGCCGAACAGAAGCGAGCCGACGCAGCGGCCTCAGCGGCCGCCCAGAAGCGCCGTCGAGAGTCCTGCGCGGCACTGATTACCCACCAACCGAGCAACGCCGAACTCCTCAAGATTCTGGTCCGCCAGTACCTGTCCGGGGTCGCCGCGCGCAGCCAAACCTCGGCAGTCAATGCGCTCCTGCGTGACTGGGACGCCAGCGCCGAAGGGCCGGGGGAGAAGGCCCGCAACGCCCGGGCCTTCCACCGTGCCGTCGCTGCAGCCGAATTGCACACCGCCGAACTCAAAGACAAGGCGTGGGATGACGACGCCGTCAGCCACGTCGAACTGCTCATCGAGCGAGTCGGATACCAGCCCACGGCCTACGAACGAGCCCAGCTCGACACCGCCAGCCGGTGATGCACCGTGCATCACCAACCAGCACCCGTCAGTCGTTATGCACCATGCATCACCGGTCCAGCCACGTCCTGAGTGATGCAGCCTGCATCACCGGCCACTAGCTCTCAGCGTTAGGAGAACAACCGCTCATGGCCACATACACGGTCGCCAACATGTCCGGCAGCGTCGGAAAAACCACCACCGCCGTCACCCTCGGAGTCATCCTCGCCCACACAGGTTTGCGCGTTCGCATCATCGATCTCGACCCCCAAGCCAACGCCTCAACCTGGCTGGGCTACCCCGATATCAAGGGCGCCACTATCGCCGACGTGCTGCGGCTGGAGGCCAAGATCAACGACGTCGAACGGCCCGCGAGGGTTCTGTTGGGCTACAGCAACGACGGCGAACCCGAATACGACGACACGGACCCCGAGGGCTTGATCGAGAACCTCACCATCGTCCCGGCCGCACGGTCGACCCTGGACAAGTTGATGGTCGAGCTGCCGGCGGTGGTCGGGGGAGTGATGCGTCTGCGAGACGCGCTGGAGGCCGCCAAGCCGGTCGACGTCACCCTCATCGATTCCCCGGGTTCGAACAGTGCGCTGGTCACAACTGCTTTGATTGCGTCCTCAATCGACGAAGAAGGCCCCGCGGGCGCCTGGGGCCTGATCACCTGCACCAAGCCCTCAGGGAAGGAATCAGAGGGCATTCAAGCCCTGATGCGCGAGCTTGCCATCGTCAAAAAGACGTTCCGGATCGACATTCCGCTGCTGGCCATCGTGCCGTGCGCGGTGCCGGCGACCGGAGCGGTCTACAAGGAGCAGATGGAATTCCTGCACGAAGGGTTCGGCGCCAAGGTCACCCCGCCGGTCCGACGCAGCTCCATCGTCGACGAGGCCTACACCAACTACCTACCCGTCCCGCTGTACGGGTACCGCGCCAAAGAGGTCACCCAGGACTACTGGAAAGTGATTACCCACATGAAGGGCCAGGGGATGTTCCACGCGGCCGTCAATGCCTGACGAGACCGCCAAGCCCTCCAAAGTGGACGGGCTGAGCAAGGTCAACATCCCTCGAGACCTGCATCTGCGGGCACGGGCCGCGGTCCGCATCGTGCGGCGCGTCACCGGCCGGTCCTACACGATCGCGCAGTTCCTGCGGGAGGCGATCATGGCTCAGCTCGCCGTGATCGCCCGCGACTACAACAACGGTCAGGAGATCTACCCCGACACCGCGCCGCTGGACCCCGGCCGCCGGTGACGGGGCACTCTGCGTCGGTGGCAGGGCCCGGCTCGATACGTGGAGTTCGGCGGCCCACCAGGGGCTAACGCCGCCCGCCGTGCCGGCCGCCTCAGCCCTGGGTGAGCGTTTGTCCGTGGTGTCGCACTGAGCACCCATAGTGGACGTGTGCAAAACCGTTCAGAGAGGGCCCACGCGGCTCTCCAGCGACCCGGCAGCGACCAGCGGGGGGAGTGGCCCGACGTCGATGACTACGTGCGGGACAGCAGCGTGCCGCTGCACCCACCGATCGACGATGCGGTCCGTGCGCCCCTGCCGTACACCTACAGCGCGACTGACATCATGGCCGCCCTTCCACGCTCGAACGCCGTTGACCCAGCGGCCCTGCCTATCGCCCTTCAACGTAAAGCGACCCAGCACGGTGACGACCTCACCGACATCTCCGTCTCCCGGGCACTGACCGTCCCTCGGGGCCGGCTGGCACGGGCCACCGACTGGCTTCACTGGCGGCACCGCCCGGAACCGCAGTGGGTGTACACCGACGACGAGATCGCCGCGTTCGACGCCGCCGCGCTGGACTGGCCCGCCGTGCCCGAAGAACTCGACCGCTACGCCAGCGCGGACACCCTGCGCCGCGAATGGCACAAGCGGTGGCTGTGGCGTATGCAGCCCGGCGCCGCGGCCCTGGTCTGGCGCGAACCGCACCTGGTTGCCGTCGCCCAACTGATCGGCCGCGACATCCGCTCCAGCGCCGCATGGAACAGCAGCCTGTTCGACATCAACCGCGTCCGCGTCGACCTGCCATCAACCCTCAACGACATCTACGTGCGCGCGCACCGCATCTGGCGCGCCCGCGCCAACCTCGTCCCGCCGGCCACGAAAGACCCCGCTGACTCGGTGGCCCGCCGCAACCACGAGATCATCGACGCGGCAACGGCCGCGTGGGAAACCCTCGTCGAGCTCGTGCGCCAACTCCAGGACTACCGCGCCCAACTCGCACCGATCGACAAGGTCGTTACCGAGATCGCGGCGCTGGACCAAAGCAGCCACCGCATCACCGACGACGCGGTGCGCCAACTGCACATCGATGCCGCCGGCAACACCTTGCACCGCGGGGACGTCCACGAGGCCACCACCGAGCTGGCCGACCTCAACGCCCACCTCGCCGCACGGCTGGCGACACTGCGCCAGAGCCTCACCGACACCACCAACGGACTACTCCTGAGTGCGCCATAACGCGCCAACCGCGCCAGCCCGCCCCGCCGCCGCCCCGTAGGAGAAACCCAGACGCGCCATGAGTACCAACATCACGTTCAGCACGCCCCGCGGCAAGGTCACCTACACCACCAAGGGCAACCCACTGCCGACCGAGCCCGGGGGAACCGCCGGCGGCCTGCTCGGCGGCGAACCCACGCTCGTGACCATCGTCCAAGGCATCCTCTCCGGAAACCTGCCCAAGCGGGTCCGGGTCGCCGAACCCAACCTCGACTACGAATTCAGCTCCACCCGCGACACCCTCGCCGACATGGCGGCCGCCATGCTTGCCGCCGGCAACGGCAAAGGCCGCCTGTCCGACACCGGGTGGGACGCCCTGGACGCGGCGATGGACGGCAACTGACGCCGACCGTCCCGCCGGGGGAGTGAGAGATTGCCCAACATGTCCGAGGGCGGGGGCACACTAAGGCCATGTCCGAACAAGCGCTGATGCTCTCACCCGTTGCACTGATGCTCGCCGGGTCGGTGTGCCTGGCGTGGTCGTCGAAGGCGACCGGTCGCAGCCAACGCCGCCGGCAGCTGGCCACCGTCGTGCTCCTGATGTTCGCCGGCTTGATCGGCGTGGGCGCCATCGTGATCGCGACCATGCGCCTGAGCACCCAGCCATGGACCGAGACAACGATCGGAGACACTGTCGCGACACTGTTCGTCGACGGAATCGCCGTCCTCAGCGCCACCGTGCTCTTGGGCTACATCGGCTTCTGGGCATACCTACGCGACCTCCGCCGCTCCGCGGCGCCACACACCCCGGCTCCGGCGCAGGGACACGACACCTAACAAGGAAACGGCGAGTCATGGAAACGAACGTGGAAACGAACGAAACCCTCATCGACCGGTCGAGCGAGCGATTCATCGTCGATTACGGAACCCCGGTCCACATCCCGGCGAGCATGGTCAACTTGGACGAGCTCGCCCCGCTGCTGACGCGTGACATCGAAGCCAGCACTTACGGACATACCGAGCCACCGACGGTGTTCCGCTACGTCCCCGGCAGCCCGCCGCGGCTAGAACCGCTCACCCTGACCTGCGTACAACCCGAACAGTACGACGAGGACGACTGGGCACACCCAGTGTGGGAGCTGACCGGCCCGGCTGATAAGACCGGCCTGGCTGAGCAGACCTGGGCCACGCTGCGACTCCGGATCGACGGACGGGTCTAGCCAGATCAACGAATAATGCTGCGCAACAAGGGGATTAGCACCGATTAACCAAGCGTCCTCCCGACCGGCACGGGCAACAGTCATTGCCACGGTTACACAGGGCAGGGGACTGCAGCTGACGCGGCACAGCAGCGGCACAAGTAATAGTTGTGAACACGCACAAGCAATGCTTGTACGTGTCCGTGCCGCTCGATAGCATCGCCGGGAAACGAAGACCGCAGCAGGAAGGGTGCGCTGATGACCACCGGTGATCCGACAGTCGCCTTGATTCACGCTGCGGCACAACGAGATGCCGGAACCTTCGCCGCCAAGATGGCCGATTCCTCATTGGAAGCGGCCGTCGACATCTGGCTACGACGCGTCGCGCGCCGCAAAGTCAGCCCCGCCCAGCGCGCACGCCTGATGAAAAGCGTCGAACGCGGAGTGGCCGCGGAGACCAAAGACGTCCAACTCACCCGCGCGGCGCTGCTGCGGGCCGCGGGCCTCGACGACCGGCCGGCAGCCTCGGCTGCCTATGACGCCGGCGCTACCTACGCCGAGATCGGAGCCGTCCTCGGTATGACTCAGCAGGGGGCCAGTGCCCGGTTGCGCCCCTACCGGGACGGGACATCATGAGCGGCGCCGACCTGGGGCGCCACGTCCTGATCCTGACCGCGGCGGGGTCGTTCACCGTCGCGGGCCGGCGGTTGACCGATCCCGTCGACAGCGCCGACAAACTCGGCAAGCTCATCGCCTGGGCCGCCGGGAAACATGGTGGCCTGCAACCGATTCCCGGCAGCGGTGAAGAACCCAGGCCCGCCCGCGTGTGGGTGGCCGGCGCCGCGGTCGCATTACTGGCCGGCGCAGCCGACGACACCGACGCGGATCCGGGAGCACACCTCGGCAGTGTGCTCGCCCCGCTCGTCGACGACGGATGGGAACTCCGCAAAGGCTCAGGCCCGGCACTCATCCTCGCGCGAGGCAGCGGTACCGGCCGCGTCGTCGTCGAAGTACTCGCCGAACCGCAGCCATGGTTGGCAGCGGGGGAGACCGCGGTCGCCGATGACGCCGGCGAACTCGGCCGTCGCCTGGGCTGCTGGTATTCCGCGCTGGGAGTGCTTCCCGAGACCACGGGTGCGGTGTCGGGAGCCGTGCTGGCCGACCATGTAATGGCCAGTCGTGCGGGAAAGCGCGGCGCTGTGGTGTCGGCACCGGGGCTGTTGCCTTCGTGGGCGACACCCGAAGTCCGAGTTCAACCGGCCTGGGCGATGACCGCGGACCAGCTGGAAAACGAGTTTCGCCACAGTGACGAAATTGTCCGGATAGCCCAGATGGCCCCCGCACTGGCGTCTGCGGGCATGCTCACCTTCGGATACGGGAAATCTGAGGCACTCGACGGCGACGCCGCGGCCGCGGCCGCCGCGGCGCCGAAACGAGCGTTCGGTCTCTGGCTGGCCGACCTGCCGGCCGCCAGCGAACTGACGCTGCCCGACACCCTGCCGCTGCCGCACCCCCTCATGGCCCCCGACCACCGCGTGCAGGCATGGCTGACCACCGAAGACCTCGACGGCCTGACCAACGCCGTCCGAGACGGCGGCGCCGGCCTGACTATCGAGCAGCTCGGCATCACCGAAGCCATTGTGTGGCACCAGAAAGCCCGCGTCCTGGAAGCGTGGGCAACCCGGATGCGGGAGGCCCGCGAGACCTTCGCCGACGACCCGGCGCTGCTGGCACTGGTGGACACGGCGGCAGCCGACTACCTCAATGCCCTGGCCAATCCGGACATTTGGACCGACGACAGCCTGCGGCACCACTACCAACCAGCCTGGGCCGCGGCGATCGCCACCCACAACCGGATGCGTGGCCGGCGGGCCGCGATGCGCATCTCCCGCGAATACCACGCGTGGCCGGTGTACATCGAGGGAACGTCGATGATCTACGGCCCAGCCCCAGCCGAAGACGGCAGCCCCGTTGACCTGTCCGACACCCACACCCGGCTCGGCCGACTGACCGTCACCGCCCGCGCAGAACTGACCGGCGAAACGATCCTGGCAGTGCTGCTCGCAGAGACCACCAGCCAAGTGGGCGAAGCACTGGCCGACGCGCTCGGCATCGACATCGTCGCCAGCGATCAACCCACTGCCCCCGCCGAACAGCACACTCCCGCAACGGAAACCGAAACCACTGCTGCCGACAACGGCGAAGCCGAACCCGTGGCCGGCGAAGAGAAAACAACCGCGGCCGCGCCTGATGCATCAACGCACACCTCAGATCAGGGGCCAGAACAACCAGACAAACCTGCCGGCCCGCGCCGCACGAAGGCCAAACCCAAGGCGACGTTGGGTGGAACGCCGGCGGCAGTGCTCGACACCGACGGTCTCTGGCTGGCCGACGGAACCCGCGTGGAGCTCGACGAGCCGATCACCCATGTCGGGCAGGTCGCCGAGCTGGCCTACACCCACAACCTCGGCTTCCGAGTCTCCGAGACGTTCACCGAGCCCGGCCAAATCTGGCTCAGCGTCGAAGTTTGCGAAGCCGTCGGCGTCGATGTCGACTCGATCGACTACCAACAGCCATCGAAGTCGCTGCGCACGCTCACCGCAGGAATCCCGTTCGTAGGAAAAGCACTTGACGACGGATGGCGCTTCGGTGGCATCGCCGACGGGGAACCGGCGGGACTGGGGGCATGGACCCGCGTCTACCGCGAAGGCGACGAACGCAAAGGGGTGTGGGTAGTCCTCACTGCCGGCCTCGGTGACGACGTCGCCATGCCGATCTTCGCGGGAGACCCCACAGCGGCGCAGCTTGCGCGCCGCCTGGACTTGCTCGCCGAAGCACTGAAATTTCCATGGAAGATCAGCTCGAGTGTCACCGCGATCGATCTCATGCTGCAGGCACGGCCCAAGTCCTGGTCGCCCCAGGACTGGAAGAACGTGGTGATGGCCCCGTCAACAACGGAGCCACCGTTCAACATCGGCGACGTCGAAGCTGACTTCAACTGGTCGCGCGAGCCCACCGACGAAGAACGGGCGATGACATTCCTGCACGCGTACGACCGCGGCGGTTCATACGTCGCCGGCATCGCGGGAACAGAACTGCCGATCGGCGCCCCAACCCACCATCCGCAGGGAGCACCATTCGATCCGCGGGTACCGGCCTACCACCTGACCCTCATTCCCGACCAAGAGGATTGGCGCCAGCCCTACGTGCTAAATCCCCACGGGTACAAGTTCACTGAACCCAAATGGGTGTGCTCGCCGAGACTGGAGCGGGCCATCGCACTAGGCTATGAGCCAGAAATTCTGGAGTCCTACACCTGGCCACAGCACGGCCGGGTTCTGCTCCAGTGGTATGAGCGACTCCGCGACGCCAGCACCATCCTCGATACCGACGACCCCGATTGCCAAGCGGCCCGCAATCAGTCAAAGGTTGTCCGCAACAGCGGCGTCGGCATCATCGGATCAGATACCTTCCTGAAAGGGAAGACGGGCTACAACCCCGAGCGCCGACTGCACGTGATGGCCAAGGCCAACGCCAATATCGTCTACCGCATCAACGAAATTGGCGTGAAAACCGGACGCTTCCCGGTCGCCGTGCTCAAAGACACGGTGTTCTACACATCGAATGAAGTTGATCCGGACAAGGCGTGGCCAGGAGGTCCAAAGACTTACGGCCGCGGCTTCGGCCAGTACAAGCCGGAACGATCAGGACTGCTCGCCGACCAGCTCAAGTATCTGAACGGGCGGGGCTACCAGGGAAAGCAGGAGCTCGACCCCATCGACGACTGGCGCCGGGCCCACGGCCTGACTGCCAATAACGAGGAGGCGTAATGGCTTTCGGACGCCGGAAGAATTCCGGTCTCACCACGGGGGCCCTCTCCGATTACCGCACCGAAGACGCTTCCGCCGGCGGTCGGCAAACGGTCAATGTCGATGCGGCGGCACGAGCCCTCGGCGTATCCAAAAAGGCGGTCCGCGACGTGATCCGCAAAAGTAAAGCCAAATTCTCTGACCGGGTCCTGCGCAGTCTCACCGGACGAGTCGACGCCGACAGATCGGATGAAGCCACACCGAAAGGACTACTACAGGCCGTGTTTGGGCGCGGAGCCCGCGGCGGCGCGGTCAACGCCAAAGCAGCCGCAGACGCCCTCGGAGTATCGCAGGGCACTGTTCGACGGTGGGCCGCCGGCACACAGAAACCCTCGGATGAGCACCTCTCATCGCTGAGGACCGCTGCACGGCGCGTGACATCGACAAAGCGCGGCCGCAAAGCTGCTGCTGATGAATTCCGAAAAAGCGCCCTGGGCAAGGCATCCGAGCGCGGCGGCACGATCTACGTGTCGGTGTACGGCTATCAGGGGCCCGTCAAAGAGAGTCAAACCTACTGGCGTGACCGCACGATCTACCAGCCCCTCGACACCACCGACGTCCAAGCGATGCTGCGCGCCTACGAAGAGGACGGCGACGACGGCTTCCAACGGTGGCTCACCGACCGCGGAAACGACTACATGAACGAGGGCCGCTACCACGGCGTGGACGACATCTGGGACTTTGCCGACATCCACGACATCAAGTTCGAGGAGCGCCCTTGACCGATGGGGTCAAGCCGGTCAAAGGTCCACGCTGGACGCAAAAACGACTGGTGGACATGCTGATTGAGTGCTACGGGCCATCAGCCCGCGGCCCGGTCGATGTCGCCGCTGTGGCCGCCCACGTCGACGTCACACCCGCGACGGTCCGCCGCTGGCTCCACAACCCGGACGGGCCACCAAGCAGGACCCCGGCACGGGTCCCACCCGATCGCATCAGGCAACTGCAACGCGCCCCCGACACGGCCGAAGAGGAACAGGAAAGGCGCTACCTGTACTGTCCGTTCTCATTGATTCTGGGGCATTCTCATTGAATCTGGGGTAAGTGCGTGTCTTTCTCATTGAATCTGGGGCA
>NZ_JBJIAI010000019.1:0-118699 GCF_045311035.1 Mycobacterium sp. SMC-13 | reverse complement strand
ATCGCAGATCTCAATCAGCGGCCCGAGGAAGTCCAGGCAGGCCGGGCGGCCAGTCCTTTCAAGCCGCACCACCAGGGCCGGCACCACCATGGCAGCCATACCCGACCCACCCGGGTCACAGCCCAACGTAACGCTCAGCAATACGAAGTAACTGCAACTACGAACTTAAGGACCACCGATGACGGTGATCAGCAGCGCCGCCGACCCGCAAGCCCTCACCATGACCTTCGTGGCCGAGTTCACCGCGCCGCCGGCGCGCGTCTGGCAGGTGTGGGAAGACCCCCGCCAGTTGGAGCGCTGGTGGGGTCCGCCGACCTGGCCGGCCACCTTCACCCGGCATGAGCTCACCCCGAGCGGGCAGTCGCGCTACCACATGACGGGCCCCGAGGGTGAGAAGGCGCCGGGCTGGTGGACGACGCTCGAGGTCGACGCACCATCGCGACTGCTCATCGAAGACGGCTTCTCGCAGCCCGACGGCGAGCCCGACCCCGAGATGCCCACCATGCGCCTAGAGGTGTCGTTCGACGCGACCGATACCGGTACCCGGATGACGATCGTCACCCGGTTCACCGACCTCGAACAACTCGAGAAGGTGACCGCGATGGGCATGGTCGAGGGCATGACCGGCGCCCTGGGTCAGATCGACGCGCTGCTGGCCGCCTGATCCGCCGAAAACGACTGACAGACAAGGAGAACGACATGCCGACCGCCATCCAGCCATGTCTCTGGTTCAACGACCAGGCCCGCGAGGCCATGAACTACTACGTCGAGGTGTTTCCGAATTCCCATGTCATCTCGGTGGAGGAGTACCCGGACGAAGCACTTGACGAACATTTCAAGGGCATGTCGGGCAAGGTGCTCAACGGCCGATTCAGTTTGAACGGTGTCGATTTCGTCTGCCTCGACGGTGGGCCGCTGTTCACCTTCAACGAATCGATCTCGTTCGTCGTCGAATGCGCAGACCAGGACGAGATCGACCACTACTGGTCCAAGCTCTCGCATGTCCCCGAATCCGAGCAATGCGGTTGGTGCAAGGATCGATTCGGGATCAGCTGGCAGATCATCCCGGCCAAGATGGACCAGCTGCTCGGCCGGCCCGAACAGATCCAGACGATGATGCGACAGAAGAAGATCGTCATCGCCGAACTGGAGAACGCCTGACCGACCCAGCCGCGGAGATCGCGCTATCGTGGAAAGTGGCCCGCCGAAACGAGATTCTAAGCGGGACAAGACCTCTACGGTAGAAGGCGAGGATTCGCTATGAACGCGGCGGGCAAACCCGAAGCCCTCGGCGAGATGTGCGAGCAGGCGGGCGCCGTCGCCACGGCGACGCATGACAGCGACGGCCGGTTGCAGTGGACGGTGCAACTCAGCGACGGATCCACCGCCGATACAAAGGCTTTGGCGAGCACCACCAGTTGGACGCCGGTGAATCCGGAGACGGTGCTGCTGTGACCCTGTACGGCCCCGACACGTCGAACAACAACTTCCGTTCGGCCGCCGACGCCATCACCTTCGTCTCCCAGCTGCCCGGACAGGGCTTTTCCTGGATCGAGCAGAAGGTGTCCGAGGGCAGCTATTACCGGGATCCGTACTGGCCGGTGATCGCACAGTGGTGCCGCGACAACCACTTTCCCCACATCGGCTATCACTACGTCACCACCAACAGCCCGGCGGCGCAGGCGCAAACGTGGCTCAGCAACAACGGTGGCAAATACGCGATGCTGGACTTCGAGGCGAATTCCGGTGACATCCACAACTTCTGGGCCGTGGTCAATGCCTTCAACGCCGTCGGCGTGACGATCTCGCTGTCGTACATCCCGCACTGGTACTGGCAACAGATCGGCTCGCCCGACATCTCTCAGGTACCGGGCCTCATCGCATCGAACTACGTCAACGGCACCGGCTACGCGTCAAATCTCTATCCCGGCAATGACAATCAGCGTTACTGGTTCCCCTACGGCGGAGCCACGCCGCAGATCCTGCAATTCACCGACGCCGCGCTGATCGGGAATCTCTCGTTGGACTGCAACGCATTCCAGGGCACGCTCGATCAACTCATCTCACTGCTGCAGGGAGGCACCGTGACTCAACCCGACCCCACCACCGCGGCTCTCAACCAGATCCTGGCCATCGTGCAGGACATTCAAACCCAGCTCCGCGGCCCGAACCTCAACGGCTGGCCGCAGCTCGGCCACAACGCCGCCGGCCAGAACCTGACGGTGGTGGACGCGCTGGCCGCACTCCGGGCAGACGTCGACGCCCTCAAGGCCTCGTCTGCCGTGTGATCACGGCGCCTCCGGTGCCGGCTCGGCCCGGAACGTCCGCATCGCACCGGTGAGCGCCACGAAAACCCGGTGCGCCGCCTCGAGGTCCGCATCGGGCAGGTCCGCCAGGGCCTGCGTGTTGAGGTGCGCCAACGGGCTGAAGAATTCGCGGCCGGTGGCGAGGCCCTTGTCGTCGTTCCGGAGGATGACCTTGCGCCGGTCGGCCGGATCGGCTTCGCGGCGCAGATGCCCGGAAGCGATCATCCGCTCCACCAGGTAGGTGATGGCCGCACCCGACGTGCCCATCAGCTTGCGTAGCTCACCGGCAGTCAGCGGTGTCCCCGCGGATTCGGCGACCATGATGTGCAGCAGCGCCCGGAAGTCGTTGGCGCCCAGTTCGTTCTGCACCGCGAAAGCCCGGCCGATCTGGTCGGATTCAGCCGTCAACGCCCGCACGTCGGCGGCGATCTGCGCCTCCAGGTCGGCGCGGTCGGACGGCTTCGGCACGCGGAGAGCATAGCGCCCGGCGAATTTCATTTGATTAATAGTTAAGTATTTGAAATATTTTGGGGGTGTCCACCCGAATCGCATGGGCGTCGGCCCTGATCGTCCTGTTGCTCTCCGGCGTTGCCATGGCATTGCTCGGCGCCGGGGATTCGTCGTCGCAATCGCCGGTGGCGGTGCCCGCCGGTGCCGAGTCCGCCCGCGCCGACGCCCTGCGCGCGCAGTTCCCGGGCGGCGATACCGCGCCGGCGATCATCGTCGTCACCCGCAGCGACGACGCGCCCCTGACGCCGGCCGATATCGCCGCGGCCGGGGCGGACGCGCGGGTATCCGAGGACGGCAAGGCCGCGGTGCGGGTGGCGCCGCTGGCGGGCGACCTGTCCGGCTTCGCACTCCGCGACAAGGTGCAGGAGCTGCGGTCGCAGGTGTCGGCTTCGCTGCCCGACGGCCTACGCGCTCAGGTCACGGGCGGGCCCGCATTCGGCGCCGATATCGCGAATTCCTTTGCCGGCGCAAACTTCAAGCTGCTCGCGGTGACCGCAACCGTCGTGGCACTACTGCTCATCGTGACGTACCGCTCCCCCATCCTCTGGCTGATCCCCCTGTTGGTGATCGGCTTCGCAGACCAGGTGGGCGCGGTCGTCGGCACCGCGGTGGCCGCGGCGACGGGCCTGAACCCGGACGGTTCGACGGCGGGCATCACCAGCGTGCTGGTGTTCGGCGCGGGCACCAACTATGCGCTGCTGCTCATTTCGCGCTACCGGGAGGAACTGTCCCGGCGCGGCGATCATCGCGACGCCCTGCGAGCAGCGTGGCGCGCGGCGGCCCCGGCGATCATCGCCAGTAACGCCACCGTGGTCCTGGCGCTGCTGACACTGCTGCTGGCCTCGGCGCCGAGCAACCGCAGCCTCGGGGTGCAGGCGGCGTCGGGCCTGGTGGTCGCGGCGGTGTTCGTGCTGCTGGTGCTGCCGCCGCTGCTCGGGCTGTTCGGCCGCCGGCTGTTCTGGCCCTTCATCCCCGAAACCGGGTCGCACGCCGCCCCACTCACCGACAGCGGCCTCTGGCACCGCATTGCGGCGGGCGTGTCCCGCAGGCCGGGCCGCGTCGCCACGGTGGCGTTGGCCGGTTTGGCCGCGCTGTGCGTCGGGCTGGTGAATCTGCCCATCGGGTTGTCCCAGACCCAGCAGTTCCGCGTGCAGGCCGAGTCTGTCGCCGGCTATGACACCCTGGCCGCGCACTTCCCCAGCGGCCTGACCAATCCGACCACCGTCGTCGCGGCCAACCCCGCGGTGGGCGATGCCATCACCCGTACCCCCGGCGTGGTGTCGGCGATGCCGGCCGGGCACTCGGCGTCGGGCCTGACGCAGTGGTCGGTGGTCCTGGCCGCTGCACCGGCCTCCGCGGAAGCGTTCAAAACCATTGACACCCTCCGTGATTCGGTGCGCCAGATCGATGCGCAAGCGGTCGTCGGCGGCCCCGACGCGCAGGCTCGCGACGCCGCAACGGCGGCTCAGCACGACCGGAAGATCGTCATCCCGGCGATCCTGCTGGTCGTCCTGGCCGTCCTCTACGTCCTGCTGCGCTCGGCGCTGGCACCGCTGCTGCTGGTGGCGGTGACGGTGCTGAGCGCGCTGGCGGCGCTCGGGGGCGGCGGCTGGGCCAGCGTGCACGTGTTCGGTTTTCCCGCGCTGGACAACGGAACTCCGCTGTTCGCGTTCCTGTTCCTCGTCGCGCTCGGCGTCGACTACACGATCTTCCTGGTGACCAGGGCGCGGGAAGAGACCCCGGAATTCGGCAACCGCGAGGGCATCGTGCGCGCGGTCTCGGCGACTGGGGCGGTGATCACCAGCGCCGGCATCGTGCTGGCCGCGGTGTTCTGCGTGCTCGGCGTGCTGCCGCTGATCGTGCTGACGCAGCTGGGCATCATCGTCGGCCTCGGCATCCTGCTGGACACCTTCGTGGTGCGCACCGTGATCATCCCGGCACTGTTCACGTTGATCGGGCCCCGCATCTGGTGGCCCGCGCTGCGCGCCGAGCCTTAGGGCTGGCCGGGCAGCAGGCTCACCATCAGGCCGTTGGCCTCGGCCAGCAGGTTGCCCTCGGGGTCGAAGAGCTCGGCGGCGACGAATGTCTTACGGCCGTCGACCTCGGTGACGTGGGCCTTGGCGGTCAGCACCGTGTCGATCGGGGTGACCTTGCGGTAGTCGACGTGCAGATACGCGGTGCGGCTCATGGGCCGGTTGACGGCGTGGATCAGCATCCCGAAAGCCTGGTCGAACAGCAGCGGCAGCACCCCGCCGTGCACGGCGTAGTTGCCGCCCACGTGGTACCGGCTGAACCCGACCTCCATCTCGACGCCCTCGGGGGAGAACTTCGTGACGGTCCACGGCGGCATCAGCAGGCTGCCGGCTCCCGGCAACGACGGCACCCGGATGGCCGGGCCGACGCCCTCGGCGGCCTGGAACGGCCCCAGCAGCTTCACCAACTCTTCGACGCGGTCGGCAGCGTCATCCCAGGTGTCGCTGTCCGGGTTGGCCGAGACCGCCAGATCCTGCAGTCGCCTCATGCCCTCGAGGAAGCGACCGAACCCCGGACCGGGATCGGCAACCTCGAATCGTGGGAACCCGCCGTGCTGATCGATGAAACCTTCGGGTTTCCCCGTCGCTCCGCTCGCCCCGTCCGTCACCCGAGGATGTCCCGGCGCACGATCGTCTGGTCCCGGCCGGGACCGACGCCGATGCACGACACGTGTGCTCCGGACAGTTCCTCCAGGCGCAGCACGTAGTCCTGCGCCTTGGCCGGCAGATCCGAGAACTCGCGGGCCCCGGAGATGTCCTCCCACCAGCCCGGCAGCTCTTCGTAGATCGGCTCGGCGCGGGCGACGTCGGCCTGCGTCATCGGCATCTCGTCGGTGCGCTTGCCGTCGACGGTGTAGCCGACGCAGATCGGCACCGTCTCCAGGCTGGACAGCACGTCGAGCTTGGTCAGGAAGTAGTCGGTGATGCCGTTGACGCGGGTCGCGTACCGGGCGATGACGGCGTCGAACCAGCCGCAGCGCCGGGCCCGGCCGGTGGTCACGCCGACCTCGCCGCCCGTCTTGGACAGGTAGGCGCCGTACTCGTCGAACAGCTCCGTCGGGAACGGGCCCGAGCCCACACGGGTCGTGTAGGCCTTCAGGATGCCCAGCACCGTCGTGATGCGGGTGGGGCCGATGCCCGAGCCGACGGCCGCGCCGCCCGCCGTCGGGTTGGACGACGTCACGAACGGGTAGGTGCCGTGGTCGACGTCGAGCAGGGTGCCCTGCGAGCCTTCCAGCAGCACGGTCTCGCCACGCTCCAGCGCCTGGTTGAGTAGCAGGCGGGCGTCGGCGATGCGGTGCTTGAAGCCCTCGGCCTGCTGCAGCAGGCTCTCGACGACCTCGGCCGGGTCGAGTGCCTTGCGGTTGTAGATCTTGACCAGCACCTGGTTCTTGAACTCCAGCGCGGCCTCGACCTTGGCGGCCAGCTGCTCCTCGTCGAGGACGTCGGCGACCCGGATACCGATGCGCGCGATCTTGTCCTGGTAGCAGGGACCGATGCCGCGACCGGTGGTGCCGATCTTCTTGCTGCCCGCGTACCGCTCGGTGACCTTGTCGATGGCCACGTGGTACGGCATGAGCAGGTGTGCGTCAGCCGAGATCATGAGCTTCGAGGTGTCCACGCCGCGGTCCTCGAGCCCGGAGAGCTCACTGAGCAGCACACCAGGGTCGACCACGACACCGTTGCCGATGACGTTGGTGACCCCGGGCGTCAGGATGCCCGAGGGGATGAGGTGGAGCGCGAAGTTCTCCCCCGTGGGCAGTACCACCGTGTGCCCGGCGTTGTTGCCGCCTTGGTAGCGGACCACCCATTGCACACGTCCACCGAGTAGATCGGTGGCCTTACCTTTGCCCTCGTCACCCCATTGGGCCCCGATGAGCACGATTGCCGGCATCGTTTTGCCTCCCGCATTACCTGCCTGAATACAGTGGCAGCCGGTGAGCAACCTTATCCCAGCAGGACGAGAGGAGAGGCCTTGACCGCCAGAGAGGCCTCAGGCGATGTCGTGGCGCTGGTCTTCGGCGACCGCCGGACACCCCGCGCGCTGGCGGATCTGACGGCCATCCCGGTGCCCTCGGCCAGTGCCCCGACTATCCCTGACGGCGCTGTCCGGGTGATCGTCGTCGGCGACCACGCCGATCTGTCGGCCACCCTGGCCCGGCTGTTGCGCGACGACCGGCTCGACGTCGAGGTCGGCTTCGTCCCACCCCTGACCCGCGGTGGGCTGGGTGCCGCGCGCCGCGCCAGAGACGGTGTCGCCCAACGCGTTCCGCTCATCCGCGACGAGACCGGCGCGGTGATCGTGCGGTCCGCGCGCTGGCTGCCGTCGGGCGGCGACGCCATCACCGGAGAGGCCGTCGTCGACGACACCGTGCTGTTCGACGGTGAGTCCGCGGGCGTCGTCATCGAACCCCTGTCCGGCATGCCGGGGCTGCGTGCGCGGGCCCTCGGGGCCGGGCGTTCGGGGCCGGGACGGGGCTGGGTCGCCGGCCGTGCCGCGCAACTCGGCAGCACCGGAGTTTTGGTTGAGCGCGACGGCGTGGCGGCCGCCCGTCCGGCGCGCCGATCGGCGTTCTACCGCCATATCCAGGGTTGGCTGCGGGTCGCCTAGTTTGCAGTCATGACCATGCCTGTGCGGCGCGCCGTCCGTCCCAGCCCCGTCTTCTGGGCGATCGTGGCCCTGACCGTCGCCGGTGGCGCTCTGGCCTGGTTCTGCGGCGCCGAGGTCCGGCCGCTGGCCTACGCCGGCGTCTTCGTGTTCGTCATCGCGGGGTGGACCGTCTCGCTGTGCCTGCACGAATTCGGCCACGCCTACACCGCCTGGCGGTTCGGCGACCGCGATGTCGAACTGCGCGGTTATCTCACGCTCAACCCCGCGAAGTACGCCAGCCCGCTGCTGTCGCTCGGGCTGCCGGCACTGTTCATCGCCCTCGGCGGCATCGGCCTGCCCGGCGGCGCGGTGTACGTGCGCA
Source organism: Mycobacterium sp. SMC-13 (assembly GCF_045311035.1). Taxonomy (NCBI): domain Bacteria; kingdom Bacillati; phylum Actinomycetota; class Actinomycetes; order Mycobacteriales; family Mycobacteriaceae; genus Mycobacterium; species Mycobacterium sp. SMC-13. The sequence continues at coordinate 110,878 of NZ_JBJIAI010000019.1, read as the reverse complement.
CCGAGTACATGACGCCCCGACAGCGCACGCTGGTCAGCCTGGCCGGCCCCTTCGCCAACCTGGTGCTCGCCGTCATCTTGCTGGTCGCGACCGCGGTGCTGTTCGACAGCGACCATCCGGTGTTCTGGGCGGGCCTGGCCTTCCTGGGCTTCCTGCAGGTGACGGCGCTGTTCCTGAACCTGCTGCCCATTCCGGGGCTGGACGGCTACGGCGCGCTGGAACCGCACCTGAGCGCCGACACGCAGCGCGCGTTGCTGCCCGCCCGGCAGTGGGGCTTCCTGATCCTGATGCTGCTGCTGATCGTCCCCGAGCTCAACCGGCTGTTCTTCAACGTGGTGTACTCCGCCGTCAGCCTCACCGGCGTGCCGCCGCGCCTGGCGATGATCGGCAGCGCCTTGACCCGCTTCTGGTCCGCCTGGTAGCAGGGATTTGTGCACGATTTTCCGCGCTGACCGCGGAAAATCGTGCACAAATCCCAGGGCGCCTTGCGACATATGCAGAGTTCTGCATATATTGCTGGCATGGGTGCCGGACACGACCACAGCCATGGCTCGAACGCACGCGCCAGCCGCATGATCATCGCCGCAGCCGTACTCAGCGTCTTCTTCGTCATCGAGCTGACCACCGCGCTGCTGATCAACTCGATCGCGCTGCTGGCCGACGCCGGCCACATGCTGACCGACCTGGTCGCGATGTTCATGGGCCTGGGCGCCGTCCTCCTCGCCCGCCGCGGGTCGACGTCCGCCGCCCGCACCTACGGCTGGCACCGCGCCGAGGTGTTCACCGCGGTCGCCAATGCCGTCCTGCTGATGGGCGTCGCGGCGTTCATCCTCTACGAGGCCGTCGAGCGCATCGGCAACGCGCCGGGGATCCCGGGTGTGCCGATGATCGTCGTCGCCCTCGCGGGGCTGCTCGCCAACCTGGTCGTGGTACTGCTACTGCGCTCCGACGCCGACAGCAGCCTCGCCGTCAAGGGTGCCTACATGGAGGTCGTCGCCGACACCGTCGGCAGCGTCGGCGTCCTGATCGCGGGCATCGTCAACGTCACCACGGGGTGGCCGTACGCCGACGTCGTCGTCGCCGTCCTGGTCGCGCTGTGGGTGTTGCCGCGCGCCATCGCGCTGGCCCGCGCCGCGCTGCGGATCCTGTCCGAGTCCTCACCCCGCCACATCGACGTCGACGAGCTGCGCGAAGCGCTGGCCGCCGTGGACGGCGTCACCGATGTGCACGACCTGCACGTGTGGACCCTGGTGCCCGGCAAGGACATGGCCACCGCCCACCTGACGTCCGCGGCGGATTCGGCACGCGTCCTCGAGTCGGCGCGCGCCGTGCTGGCCGCCCGCGGGCTGGACCACGCCACCGTTCAGGTGGAGCCGCCGGCCGGCGACTGCCACTGCGAGATGGACTAGTCAGAGACCCAGCTCGGCGCGCGCCGCGGGATCGCAGTCGTCCAACAGGTCCAGGCAGCGCAGGTACTCGTCCTGCTCGCCGATGGATTCCGCCGCCTTCGCCAGCACTGCCACGCAGCGCAGGAAGCCCTGGTTCGGTTCGTGCGCGAACGGCACCGGGCCGAAACCCTTCCAGCCGTTGCGACGCAGCTGATCCAGGCCGCGGTGGTAACCGGTACGCGCGTAGGCGTAGGCAGTGATGGTCTGACCGTCGGCCAGCGCGGCCTCGGCGAGGGCGGCCCACGCGACAGAGGCCGTCGGCTGCGCCGCAGCAACGTCGGTCGGCGATTTACCGGCGGCGAGAGCGTCCTCGGCCTCGAAGTTGGCAGGCAGCAACACCGGCTCCGGACCCAGCAGATCACCCATTCGCGTCATGAACGCCATTGTGCCGTGCGGCCGCTCACGGAGATCCCGCAGGCGGGAGATTAAGCTCCAGGTAGGACGTCGCGGCCTGCTCCAGGACGCATCGGCCCCAGTGCGCGATCTGATCTCGGGAGGACAGTCACCCCCATGTCGAACCCAGCCGCCATGTCGAACCCGACGGGACCGGACGGCCGTCGTGATGCCGATCAGCGCGCTGCCTCGACAGGCGACGACGCCGCGGCGGCAACCGAGATCTTCGAGCCCGCAGATCCAGCGACCGACCCGACGATCCCGGTGCGGCGCTTCACCGCGCCGTCGGGCTTCGACGGCAAGACGCAGATCATCACGCCGCTGCCGGATCCGGAAACCGAACTGATGCCGCCCGCCGCGCCGCAGGTGATCCCCGGCGCCGTCAAGCCACCGAAGGACCGTCGCAGCTGGGGCTGGGTCATCGCACTGGTGCTGGTGATCGCGGCCATCGCCGCCGTCGCGGTGCTGGGCACGGTGCTCCTCACGCGCGGCCACTCGGCCATGAACGCCGAATGGCCGGTCACGACACAGGGTTTCGCGATTCCTGCGTCATGACCGGCCAGTCGGCGGTGTCCAGCTTTGGCTACTTGCCGAGCCCCGCGGAGACGCTGCGGCCCGTGCTGTGCAGGTCGTTGCACGCTTCGATGACGCGCTGGGTCATCGAGGCCTCGGCCTTCTTCAGGTAGCTGCGCGGGTCGTAGACCTTCTTGTTGCCGACCTCGCCGTCGATCTTCAGGACGCCGTCGTAGTTGGTGAACATGTGCGCCGCCACCGGACGGGTGAACGCGTACTGGGTGTCGGTGTCGACGTTCATCTTCACGACGCCGTAGCGCAGCGAGTCCTCGATCTCGGACTTCAGCGAGCCCGAGCCACCGTGGAACACGAAGTCGAACGGCTTGGAGCCGGCGGGCAGACCGAGCTTGGCGGCGGCCACCTTCTGCCCCTCGGCCAGCACCTCGGGCTTGAGCTTGACGTTGCCCGGCTTGTAGACACCGTGGACGTTGCCGAAGGTGGCGGCCAGCAGGTACTTGCCGTTCTCGCCGGAACCCAGCGCGTCGATGGTCTTCTCGAAATCTTCGGAGCTGGTGTACAGCTTCTCGTTGATCTCGGCCTCGACGCCGTCCTCTTCACCGCCGACGACGCCGATCTCGACCTCGAGGATGATGTTGGCGGCCGACGTCAGCTTCAGCAGCTCCTGCGCGATCTCCAGGTTCTCGTCGATCGGCACCGCGGAGCCGTCCCACATGTGCGACTGGAACAGCGGGTTCTCGCCGCGGGCGACGCGCTCGGCCGAGATGGCCAGCAGCGGCCGGACGAAACCGTCGAGCTTGTCCTTGGGGCAGTGGTCGGTGTGCAGCGCGACGGTGATGTCGTATTTGGCAGCGACGACGTGGGCGAACTCGGCCAGCGCGACGGCACCGGTGACCATGTCCTTGATTCCGAGACCGGAGGCGAATTCGGCGCCGCCGGTGGAGAATTGGATGATGCCGTCGCTACCGGCGTCGGCGAAACCTTTGATCGCCGCGTTGACGGTTTCCGACGACGTGCAGTTGATGGCCGGGAACGCGAAGGAGTGTTCCTTGGCGCGGGCCAGCATCTCCGCGTAGACCTCGGGCGTGGCGATGGGCATGTTTTTCCTCTCGGCGAACCTGCAGTCTGGGCCAGTATGTCAGTCACGCGAAGCTGAAGTGCGGCACCGGGGGACACCCGACAGCTCATGCGGTCAGACGGTCAAGACCATCCGGTAGCGCGCGTGGCCGCTGTTCATCCGGTCGAAAGCTTCGGCGGCCTGCGCGAGAGGCCGTTCCTCGATGACGGCGCGCACGCCCGTCAGCGCGGCGAAGTGCAGCGTCTCCTCGATATCGCGTGAGGTGCCGGACGGATGCCCGATGACCGAGAAGCCACCGTTGATGAGGTCGAGCGGGCTGATCGGCAGGGCCTCGGGCGTGACACCGACCGTCACGAGCTGCCCCTCGGGCGCGAGCCCGGCAACCGTGGCGGCCATTGCCGTCGAGCTCGCGGCGGTCGCGAGCACGACGGTCGCCCCACCGAGGCGCCGCAGTTCGGCGGCGACGTCCGAGGCGTTCGAATCGATGTAGTGATGGGCGCCGAGCTCCTTGGCGGCGGCCTCACGCTCCGGCCCGCGCGCGATCGCGACGGTCTCGAAGCCCATCGCCCGGGAGAACTGCACGCCGAGGTGGCCGAGGCCACCGATCCCGATCACCGCGACCAGGTCGCCGGCCTTGGCGCGCGTCTTGCGCAGCCCGTTGAACGTCGTCACGCCCGCGCAGCCCATCGGGGCGGCCTCGGCGAACGAGAACTCGTCCGGGATTCGGGCCAGCGCGGTCGCGGGCGCCGTGACCGATTCGGCGTATCCGCCGGGGTAGTGCCAGCTCGGCACCTCCATGCGTATGCACTGCATGAAATGGCCCTGTCGACATGGGACGCAGCGGTTGCAGTTGCCGCCGAACCAGCCCACCGCCACCCGGTCGCCGACGACGAAGTCTTCGACGCCGTCGCCCAGTTCAGCGACGGTGCCGGCGATCTCGTGGCCGAGGGTGATCGGCCACGAAAGTCCCGGGAAGTGCCCCGCGTGGAACTCGCGGTCGGTGCCGCACACCCCGCACGCGGCGACCTCGATGCGGACGTGGTCGCGCGGCGGCGAGACGGTGTCGACGTCAGCGAGTGCGAGCGGGCCGTCGGCTTGCGCAACGTGAACTGCCCTGTGAGTGGCCATGCGCCGACCTTATGGGCGATGTGCGGTTAAGGGAACAGCCAACACACACCGGTATGTTGACCCCATGATCAGCACGCTGTCGCTCATGCCGGACTTCATGGATCCGGTGAAGCTCATCGCCTATTTCGGCACGTGGGCGCTGGTCGGACTGCTGGTCGTCATCTTCGTCGAGTCGGGCGTGCTGTTCCCGATCCTGCCCGGCGACACCCTGCTGTTCGTCGCGGGCATGCTGGCCGCCGGCACCGCCGCCCAGGCCGAGGTCGCCGCCCAGGCCAACTTCAACATCTGGCTGCTGATGGTGACCATCCCCGTTGCGGCCATCCTCGGCGGGCAGGTCGGATACTTCATCGGACGCTTCCTCGGTACCTCGATGTTCAAGCCCGACGCCCGCGTCCTCAAGCAGAAGTACCTCGATGAGGCGCACACCTTCTTCGAGGAACGCGGACCGTTCGCGATCCTGCTGGCCCGCTTCGTGCCGATCGTGCGCACCCTGGCACCCATCACCGCCGGCGCCGCCCGGATGGGTTATGGCGCCTTCACGCTGTACAACGTGATCGGCGCGATCGTGTGGGGCTGCGGCATCACGCTGCTGGGCTACTGGCTGGGGCAGTTCCCGATCGTGCAGAAGCTGCTCGAGCCGATCTTCATCCTGATCCTCGTCGCGTCCATCACGCCGATGATCTGGGAGTGGTACAAGCGGCGCAAGGCCGCCGCGACGGAGGGCTGAGCCGGCCCGACGGTCGGGTTCGAAAAACTTTGGTCACTTTGTTAGCGCTGGTCACGGTAGGTAACTAGCGTCACATTTCCGGCGGCTTCTTGTCGGTGGTTCGAACTAATGTTCGATGTATGGGATTGACCGATCCAGCCGCTGTCGAGGAGGCGTACGCCGCCTACGAGGCGGCGCACGCGCGGCTCGCATCCCTGGACTACACCGGCCTGGACGTGGCGACATTGTTGGAATTGAAGTCCCGCCGCGAGAGGTTGAGGTGCGCCGCCGAGGCGGTCGATCACCGGATCTTGGTTGCGGCGCAGTCTCAGGTCACGGCCCGAGAACTGGGCGCGAAAAACTGGGCCGAGGTGCTGCGCATCCGGCTGCGCCTGGACACCACCGAAGCCCACCGCCAGGTCCGCGACGCCCAGCATTTGGCGGCCCGCACCGGGCTGACCGGCGAACCGCTGCCGCCGCTGTGGGAGTTCGTCGCCGCGGCCCAGGCCGACGGCGCGATCAACACCGAGCACGTCAAAGTGATCGGCCAGTTCATCAACAAACTCCCCGGCTGGATCGACCCCACCACCAGTTCACAGTTCGAACAGTCCCTCGTCGCTGGGGCGCGGCACCAGACCCCCGAAGAACTGCGCGCCGCCGCCGAGGCCCTGCTGTACCTGCTCGATCAGGACGGCCCCCTGCCCGATGACGCCGAACGCGCCCGCAAACGCAGCTTCCGCATCGGTAAACAACAACCCGACGGCATGTCCAAAGTGGACGGCTGGCTCGACCCCGAAGCACGCGCCACCCTCGAAGCAGTCCACGACAAACTCGGCGCCCCCGGCATGTGCAACCCCGCCGACCCCACACCCTGCCAATCCGGCACCCCCACCCAGGCCCAGATCGACCACGACACCCGCAGCACCGACCAACGCAACCACGACGCCCTGGCCGCCATGGGCCGCATCGCCCTCGGCACCGACCTCGGCGACCACAACGGCCTACCTGTGGCCATCGCGGCCACCTGCACCGTCGCCGACTTGGAGCGCGGCACCGGCCACGCACTCACCCTCACCGGCAGCCGGTTACCGATCCGCGATCTCCTCCGCATGGCTGCCCGCGGCGCCGACCACTACCTCGTCGTCTTTGACGACCACACCGAACAACCGCTGTACCTGGGCCGAGCGCGTCGCACCGCCACCGTCGCCCAACGATTCGCCCTCTTCGCCCGCGACCTGGGCTGCACCAAACCCAACTGCACCGCCCCCGCCACCCGCTGCCAAGCCCACCACGTCGACACCGACTGGCGCGATGATGGCCCCACCGACATCACCAACCTCGCCCTGGCCTGCGGCTGCGACAACCGCCTCGCCGACACCGGCGGCTGGCACACCACCATGGTCAACGGCCGCGCCCACTGGACCCCACCACCACCACTGGACGTCGGCCAACCCCGAACCAACCACTACTGGCACCCCACCCTCTACCCACAGGAGAGTGGCGATGATGGCGGCGAAAGTGACTGTGCAACAAACTGATTGGCCGACGCAGCAGAAACCCTTCGCTGCGGCGCTGATGGTCGCCTTACCGGGGACGGACTGAAGCGCACCCTGGCAGGCCGGTCCAACCGGCAGCCGACCTACAGCCCCAAGGCTGCGGCCAGCTCGCGCAGGCCCGGCCGCGGGTCGGCGGTCGGATGCTCGCCGAGCATCTGCACGACGACGTGGTCGGCGCCGGCATCGAGGTGCGCCTTCACCTTCGCCGCTGCGTCCTCGACGCTACCCATCCCGACCAGCGCGCGGGCCAGTCGTTCGGATCCGCCACGGACCAGATCGCTCTCGTCGAAGCCCTGGCGCAGCCACGAGTTCCGGTAGTTGGGCAGGCCGCTGTAGACGTTCAGGTGATCGTGCGCGCGGCGCAGCTGTTCGGCGTCATCACCGCCGACGACGACGGCCTGCTCGGAGACGATCCACTTGTCCTGCCCGAGGATTTCCCGCGTCGTGGCAGTGGCCGACGGCAGGACCAGGTACGGATGCGCACCGTCGGCCTGGCTGCCCGACAGCTCGATCATCTTGGGGCCCAATGCCGCAAGCAGTCGGGGCGGCCGGCCCACCCCGGGTTCGATGACCTCCGGCACGGCGGCCATGCGCTCCAGGTAGCTGCGCATCGTCGCGAGCGGCTTTTCATAGGTGCCGCCCATCCCCCGCTCCACCAGCGGGCCGTGACTGACGCCGAGGCCCAGCACGAACCGTCCCGGGTACAGCGCGGTCAGCGTGCGGGCACCGGCCTCGGCGGCCGACGGCAGGCGCACGTGAATGTTGGCAATGCCCGTACCGACCACCAGCCGGTCGGTGGCCGCGAGGAACGCCGCCGATTCAGTGAGGCATTCCTTGCCGACGGTTTCGGGCAGGAACAACGAGCCGTAGCCCATGGCTTCGATGTCGCGGGCCACAGCCTGAGCGTCCGGCATGGCCCAGCTGTCGCTGGCCCACCAGACGCCGATGCGGGACGGAAAGTCGATGCGCGCGCGTTCAGTCACCAGTCCACAATCGCCTACCGCCACCCGGACGGCGACGCGGGGTCACCCCTGCAGCCGACCCGACAGCTCGTGAGCCTGCTCGAGAAGCAGCCGCCCCAGTTCACGTCGACGCCCGGCACGGAACCGGGTCTCGACACCGGTGAGGCTCAGGGCCCAGCCGGGCAGGCCACGTCGGTCGAACACCGCGGCCGCCATGCCCCAGCTGCCTTCCACCAGGAGCGCGGGATTGACGGCATAGCCGGCGCGCCGGGTCTGCTCGATGCGCTTGCGGATGGCCGCTTCGGAATGATTTGGCCCCCAATTGGTTTCCGGCTGTTCGCGGGAGAAGTAGTCGTCGACGTCCGCGGCCGGTAGGTGGCTGAGGATCGCCAGCCCGGCGCTGGCCACCCCGAGCGGAAACCGGATACCGACCTGCAGGACGTGCGAGCGCAACGGGAAGCTGCCCTCCTCGCTCAGTACGCACACGGTCTGATCGCCGCGACGGGCCGAGAAGAACGCACTCTCGCCGGTCTCGCGTGCCAGCCGCGTCACCACCGCACGCGCCTGATCGGTCACGTCGTGGTGTTGGGCCGCACCGACCCCGAGCAGATACAGCTCGGGTCCGAGTGACCAGCGGCCGGTCTTCTGATCCCGGCTGACCAGATGTTCGTCGGCCAGCGCCGTGAGCAGCCGGTGTGCCGTCGGCCGGGCCAGCCCCGCCAGTTTTCCGAGCTCGGTGGTGGAGGCGCCTTCGGGTTCGGCCGTGGCCACTGCCCGCAGCATCGCCCCCACGCGGGCGACGACATTCGGACCGGTCATCACCACATCCTAGGCGTTCATCCAGTGAACGCACATGGCGTCAATGCTCACCATGTGAACACATTCGACCAGCTTCGAGCAGAGACTTGCCTTGTCAGCGGCGTGCCGTGTTGAGTGGGTCACGCGTTTACTGGATGAACGGAGTGTCATGACCTCGAAGGTGTACGCCTCGGCCGCCGCAGCGGTCGCCGACATCGGTGACGGCGCCACGCTGGCTGTCGGCGGATTCGGTTTGTGCGGCATCCCCGACCAACTCATCGATGCCATCGCCGCGTCGAGCGCCACCGACCTCGAGGTGTTCTCGAACAACTGCGGCGTCGACGGCGTCGGCCTCGGCGTGCTGCTGGGCCTCGGCAAGGTCCGTCGGGTCACCGCCTCGTACGTCGGCGAGAACAAGGAGTTCGCCCGCCAGTACCTGTCCGGCGAGCTCGAGGTGGAACTCACCCCGCAGGGCACGCTGGCCGAGCGGATGCGCGCCGGCGGCGCCGGCATCCCCGCGTTCTACACCCCCGCCGGCGTCGGGACCCCGGTCTCCGACGGCGGTCTGCCGTGGCGCTACGCGGCCGACGGATCCGTCGCGGTTGCCTCGCCGCCCAAGGAGATTCGGGAATTCAACGGCAAGCGCTACGTGCTCGAGGAGTCGATCAACGCCGACTTCGCCCTGGTGCACGCGCTACGCGCCGACACCGCGGGCAACCTGGTCTTCAACAAGACCGCACGCAACTTCAACCCGCTGGCCGCGATGGCCGGACGGATCACCATCGTCCAGGTCGAGGAACTGGTGCAGCCCGGCGAGATCGACCCCGACGACGTCCACCTCGCCGGCGTTTTCGTGCAGCGCATCGTGCACACCGGGCCGCAGGACAAGCAGATCGAGAAGCGCACGGTCAGCGAAAAAGGAGACGCGAAGTGAGCACCGGCTGGAACCGTGACCAGATGGCCGCCCGCGCCGCGGCCGACATGATCGACGGCGAGTACGTCAACCTCGGCATCGGCCTGCCCACCCTCATCCCCGGCTTTCTGACGGGCGACGTACACGTCACCCTGCACTCGGAGAACGGCATCCTGGGGACGGGCCCGTACCCCACCGAGGACGACGTCGACCCCGACCTGATCAACGCCGGCAAGGAAACCGTGACGGTGAATCCCGGTGCGGCGTACTTCGATTCGTCGCTGTCGTTCGGGATGATCCGCGGCGGCCACATCGACACCGCCGTGCTCGGCGGCATGGAGGTCTCGCGCACCGGCGACCTGGCCAACTGGATGGTGCCCGGCAAGATGGTCAAGGGCATGGGCGGCGCCATGGACCTGGTGCACGGCGCGTCGCGGGTCATCGTGCTCATGGAGCACACCGACAAGGCCGGTAACCCCAAGATCGTCCCGGTCTGCACGCTGCCGCTGACCGGTCAGGGTGTGGTCGACCGGATCATCACGAACCTGGCCGTCATCGACGTGCCCGGCGACGGCACCTTGATCCTGCGCGAGACCGCCCCGGGCGTGAGCGTCGACGATGTCATCGCGGCGACCGGCGCCGCGCTGACCGTGCAGCTCGACTAGGTAGTCAATTACGCCGTTCGGCTGATGTGTTGCGCCCCGCTCGGCCCGATAGTGACTTCTATCGGAACCGAGGGAGACATCGATGACCATCGCCGCCGGACACCCTGTCAGCGTCACGGACGCGAACCTGCCCGTCATCGACTACGAAGCCGTCGACGACCCGGCAACCGCGCACCGGATGATCAAGGAGGTCCGCCGGCAGTCGCCTGTGGCCATCGGGCCACACGCACCGGAGGTGCTCAGCTACGAATTGGTCCGTACGGTTCTGCGCGACTCGCGGTTTCATCAACCCGGCGTGCGTGGGCTGGTGCCGCGCGGAGTCACCGGAGGTCCGTTGTGGGATCGCATCGGCAGCGCACTGCTCAGTCTCGACGGTGATGAGCACACTCGGCTGCGGAAGCTGGTGTGCAAGGCGTTCACCGGCAGGGCCGTGGGCAGGCTCGATTCGCTGATCGACGCGATCCTTGCGGAGTTGGTCGATCCCGTTGCCGCCGTGGGCAATTGCGATATCGTCGCCGACGTCGCCCAGCCGTACCCGATCCCGGTGATCTGCGCGCTGCTCGGCGTGCCGCGCACCGACTGGCGGATGATCTCGGAATGGACCGACGACATCTTCAAGATGTTCTGGTGGGATGTAGCCGCACACGAATCGGAAATCCTCACGGCCTGGCAGAAATTCGACGATTACATCGACGCGATGATCACGGAGCGTCGCACCACGCTGACCGACGACCTGCTGTCCGCCCTCATCCGCGCGGAGGACGACGGCGACCGGCTCAGCCATCCCGAATTGCTCATGCTGTCCATGGGAATCCTTGCGGCGGGCACCGATACCACGCGCAATCAACTGGCCGCTGCCGTGGACACCTTCTGTGATCACCCGGACCAATGGGCGCTACTCGCCACGCATCCCGAATTGGTGCCCCAGGCAGTCGATGAGGTCATGCGGTTCGCGCCGATCGTCCTCAATGTGCCGCGATATGTCACCGAAGATGTGGAGTTGGCGGGGTACTTCTTCCCGCGGGACTCACTCGTCGTCGCCAATACCGCTGCGGCGAACCGTGATCCGCAGGTGTACGACAATCCCGATCAGTTCGACATCACCCGGCGTGATGCGCCGCCGATGCTCACCTTCGGTGGCGGGGTGCACTACTGTCTCGGCTCGCATCTGGCGCGACTGGAACTGGTCAGAGCGCTCACGGTGCTGACGCAGCGGATGCCGAACATTCGCCGCACGGGTCCGGCGCCATGGAAGCCGCTGATGGCGGTCAGTGGGCCGCAGACGCTGCCGGTGGAGTTCGACGCCGGGCATTGATCATGTGAGTGGTTGCGATTCTTCCGCGCGGGTACTCCGAGTTCGGCAGGCTGTCAGGAGCCGGGATCGGGGTTACGACGCAGAAGAGGAGCACTTCATGAGGATCGGCATCATCGTGGGATCGATTCGAGATGGGCGCAGCGGTGCCGGCGTCGGCGACTGGGTGGCCGAGCAGGCCGCCCACCGCGACGACGCCCAGTTCGAACTCATCGACCTGAAGACCTTCGACGTGCCGCTGCTCACGGCTGCGACGGTGCCGGCCGCGGCCAAGAAACAGTACGAGTCCGAGAACGTGCAGCGGTGGAGCGCGGCGATCGATGCCTGCGACGGGTTCATCTTCGTCACCCCGGAGTACAACCACGGTGTCCCGGGCGCATTCAAGAACGCCGTGGACTCCCTCGGTTCTGAATGGTTCGGCAAGACAGTGGGTTTCGTGTCCTACGGCGCCGACGGCGGGGTGCGCGCCGTCGAGCAGTGGCGACAGATCGTCGCCAACTTCCAGATGCTCGACGTCCGTGCCCAGGTGTCGTTGTCGCTGTTCACCGAGTTCGGCGCCGATGGCTTCACCCCGCTGGAGCGGCGTGGCGGAGAACTGGCAGGGCTGTTCGACCAGCTGATCACGTTGACTGCCAAAGTGGCCGGCTGAACTCAGCCCGCCGCGCCCTGCAACACTTCTCGGCCCGGCGCCGTGCCGGCGATCAACGGCACGTCCCGCCGCGGTCGCGACGGCCGGCGCGTGAACGTCCGAGACACCACGCCACGCACCAGCGGAACCGGCGACCACCAGAACCACCGCCCGAGCAGCCCCGCGATGCCGGGCACCACGAACGTCCGCACGATCAGGGTGTCGATCAGCAGGCCGACGCCGATGGTGGTGCCGACCTGTTCGATGCTCAGCACGTCGCTGGACAGCATCGCGAACATGGTGATGCCGAAGACGATTCCGGCCGTGGTCACCACGCCGCCGGTACCGCCGAACGTCCGGACCATGCCCGTCTTCAAACCCGCGTCCGGCCGGGTCACCTCTTCGCGCAGCCGCATGGTCAGCAGCAGGTTGTAGTCCGCGCCGACGGCCACCAACGCGATCAACGCGATCGACGGCACCGCCCAGTGGAGGTCTTTGCCCAAGAGGTCCTGCCAGATGAAGCTGCTGACCCCGAGCGCCGAGGCGTAGGACACCACGACGGTGCCGATCACCACCGCGGCCGCCACCGGGCTGCGCAGCATGATCAGGATGATCAAGAACACGAGCGCCAACGCGACAGCCGCGAGCAACAGGAAATCGTCTGACACATAGCCGCGAAGCTCCGCCGTGCCGGTGCCGAAACCGGTGACAAAGACGGTGTTTCGGACCAGCGTGCCCTCTTTCGTGGCCTCCCGGACCGCGGTCAGGATTTCGGGCGAGCGCAGCGCGCCGTCCGTGCCGAACACCTTGCCGTCGCCGTAGACGAGCAGGCGCGTCGACCGGCCGTCGGGCGCGAAGTACAACCCGGCCGCGCGCTGGAACCGCGGGTCCTGCCACGCGCGCTGCGGCAGGTAGAAGCCGCCCGAGCCACTGTCCTGGAAGTCGGCCCGCACCCCGCGCAGGTAGTCCGTCAGCCCGGAGAACATGCCCCGGGTCTCGCCCACCGTCTTGGTCAATTGTGTTGTGACGGCGCCGAGTTGGTCGACGGCGGCCCGCATCGAGCGCACCGACGCCTGCGCGCCGGTCAGCGACTTCGCCATGTCCGTGGTTCCGGCGCCGAACTGCCGCGTGCTGTCGGTCAGCGTGCCGGTGGCCGCCACCACCGAATCCATGGGCTCGACCACCTTGAGCACCAGTGAGCAGATGGCGTCGGCCGCGCAATTCGGGTTGGCGTTCGTGAAGCCGCGCAGCGGATCCATGTACTGCGACACCGAGGTGACGTTGTCCCGCAACTGCTGCATGCCGCCGTGCATGGCATCGATCCCCGAGCCGAGTTGCCCGAGACCGCGGACGCTGCCGCCCAGCCCGTTCTGCAATTGCGTTATCGCCGAGGAGAACTGGTCCAACGTCGCGGACAGCTGGTTGACGGCGCCGAGCCGCTTGCTCAGCTGGGCCACCCCGTCGTCGAGCTGGTCGGCGATGGTGCCGGCCTGGTCGGTCAGTGCCGCCTGTTCGGGCACCGACCCCGCCGGCCGTGACGCCGACTGCACCATGCGAATCCCGGGAATCTCCATGATCTTCCGCGTCACCCGTTCGACCGCGATGACGCCCGCCGGGTTACGCAGGTCATGATCGGTCTCGATGGACACGATCTCGGGCAGCAGCCGGTTGGGCGGGAAGTGCCGGTCCATTGCCTGGTATCCCCGGTTGGCGTGGGTGGAATCAGGTTGTGCGGCAAGCTCATCGAAGCCCAGCCGGATACCGGCGAGCGGAATGGCACAGACCAGGAGAATCACCGACGAGGCCACCAGTACCGGTCCCGGCCACCGGGCGACAACCGTCCCGACCCGGCGCCAGCTCAGGCCGGGCACCTTGGCCGCGGCACGGCTTCGCGGCTGCGCCAGGCCATGCCGGCCGGCCAGCCCGATGAACGCCGGCAACAACGTCAGCGATGCGAACATCCCGGTGAGAATGCCGATGGCGCAGGGTAATCCGGCGCTGCGCAGCATGCCGACCTGGGCGAACAGCAGGCATGACAGCGCCGCCGCGATGGTCAGCCCCGACGCGGCGATCACCGGCGCGACGCTGCGGTTCGCGATCACCAGCGCGTCCTCGTGGTCGACCCCGGCGCGGCGCTGTTCGTGGTAGCGGCCCAGCAGGAAGATGCCGTAATCCGTTGCCGCCCCGAGCACCATCGCGGCCAGCAGCGACACCGAGAAGATCGACACCTCGATCAGGTCCCGCTCCCCCAGGAACGCCACGACGCCCCGCGCGACCCCGAGCCCCAGGCCGACGGTCAACAGCGGGATCGCCGACGTGATCACCGAGCGGTAGACGACGAACAACAGCACCGCGATCAGCACCACCGTGACACCGGTGATCATCAGCATCTGCTTGTCGATCGCGCTGAGCTCGTCGGCGATGGTGGCGCCCGGTCCGGTGACGTAGGCGTGCAGTCCGGCGGGTGCCGGCGCAGCCGCGACGATCCGCCGCACCGCATCCAGCGCGGCGTTCGCCTTGGCGGCGCCGAGCTCGCCGCGAATCCGCAGCATCGTGTAGACAGCCTTGCCGTCGGTGCTCTGCGCGCCGGCCGCCGTCACGGGGTCGGACCACAGGTCCATCACCGAATCCACATCCTCGGTGTCCGCACGCAACGTGCTCAGCAGGCGGTCGTAGTAGGCCCGCTCCGGCGCACCGAGCGGGCGATCACCCTCCAGCACCAGGTAATTGAGATTGCCGCCGGATCCGTCGTGGAACTGCTCGTCCATCTGGACGCCGGCGAGGTTCACCGGGGCATCGGCGGGCAGGAAGCCCCGCGCGTGATTGTGCGCCGTGCTTTCCACCTGCGGGACAAGCAGATTGCCCGCCGCCGCGGCCAGCACCCACAATCCGATGATCAGGACCGCGAAGCGGCTGCAGAATCTTGCGATGACGTCCCACATGCGTCCGAAACTACGAGCGACCAGGGCCCGGAAACGTCGTGCTGCGGACGAGACCGGGTCTCCTACCGTGGTAGGAGGCCCGAGCCGTCCCGCGAATGATGTGTAAATCCCGGCACCAGCTCTACGCTGGCGGTATGGGCCGGCTCCGTGACTTCGCGCTGCGTCGGCGCGGGCTCGTGGCCTACCAGTACCCGTTCACGGTCCCCATCGTGATGTACACCGGCACGCTGGTGGTCGCGGCGACCGCCGCGACGCAGCGGGATTTCACCAAGCCATGGCTGCTGATCGCCGCCGTCGGACTCGTGTTCGCGCCGATCCTCGCGTTCATCGTGGGCGGCTACAAGCCGTCGACCGCCGTCAGCGCGGCGTCGGTGCTCGCCGGGGTGGCACTGCTGTTGCTGTGCTGGCCGCCGGTCTTCCTCGACGCGGCGCCGTTCCTGTTGATGTTCATGCTCGGAGAGGTGTTCGCGCTGGGCCCGATGCGCATCGGCCTCGTGAGTCTGCTCGCCAGCGCGCTGCTCCTGATCAGCGCGTCCCGCACCGGACACCTCAGCACGTTCGTGCCCTATCTGCTGTTCTTCCTGGCCATCGCCGCGATGATGGGACACATCCTGCAACTGCAACAGCGTCTCGTCATCGAAGAACGCGCCCGCCAGGACGTCCTCGCCGAACAGGCCGCAGCCGACGAGCGCCGACGCATCGCCCGCGAAGTACACGACGTGATCGCCCACTCCTTGTCGGTGACCATGCTGCACCTCACGGGCGCCCGGCGCGCCCTGCAGGAGGACAACGACGTCGACGAGGCGGTGGACGGCCTGCTCGACGCCGAGCGTCTCGGCCGACAGGCCATGTCGGACATCCGTCAGACGGTCGGTCTGCTCGGCGCACGCGATGCCGCCCCGTTGCGGCTGGCCCCCGAGCCGGGATTGTCCGACCTGCCCGACCTGGTGACGAGTTTCGCCGACGCGGGCCTGCACGTGGAGTCGAGCATCGAGGTCGACCCGGCGTCGGTCACTCCCGGGATCGGCCTGGCGCTGTACCGGGTGGCGCAGGAGTCGCTGGCGAACGTCGCCAAGCACGCCCCGTCCTCAGCGGCGCGGCTGCGGCTGTATGTGGAGAAAGACACGGCCGTGCTCTCTGTCGCCAACGAGCTGCCGCGACCGGTCACCGGCGAAGCGACGGGCGCCGGTCTACCGGGCATGCGACAGCGAATCGCGTTACTCGACGGTGAGTTCCAGGCCGGCCCCGGACCTCAGGGGTGGACGGTCCAGGCGCGCGTGCCGATCGCGGCGACAGCGACAGCGACGACGGCCCACTGCGCCATGCACCGAATCCTGATGCCACGCGCCGAGGTTCGCCATGACTGACGTCGCAGTGCTGAAAGACGGTGCCACCGTCGACGTCCTGCTGGTCGACGATCAGGAACTCGTCCGCTCCGGCCTGCGCCGGATCCTGCGCCGCAAGGACGGCTTCGCGATCGTTGGCGAATGCGCCGACGGCGACGAGGTGCCGCGCGAGGTGCTCCGGTGCCGTCCCGACGTGGTGGTGATGGACCTGCGGATGAAGCGCGTCAGTGGTGTCGACGCGATCCGCGCCTTGCGCGCGGGCGGCGGTCCACCGGCCTTGGCGCTCACCACTTTCGACGACGACGACCTGTTGTCCGCGGCGCTGCGCGCGGGCGCGTCGGGCTTCGTCCTCAAGGACTCACCGGCCGAGGAACTGATCCGGGCCGTGCACGCCGTCGCACGCGGCGAGGCGTACCTGGACCCGGCCGTCACCGCCCGGGTGCTGAACGGTTACCGGCGCGCGCCCGGCGCACCGTCGGATGACGTGGCCGACCGGCTCACCGCTCGCGAGCTCGACGTACTGCAGCTGATCGGTTCCGGCGCGACCAACGCCGAGATCGCCGACCGCCTGGTCATCTCTGAGGTGACGGTGAAGAGCCACATCGGGCGCATCTTCACCAAGCTCGACCTGCGGGACCGGGCGGCCGCGATCGTCTACGCCTACGACCACGGCGTGGTGGCGCCGAAGTAGCGGCCACTCACCTATCCGGCGAATTCCTTCAGCATCGCATTCAGCTGGTCCTTGTCAGGGTCGCCGTACATTTTGTGGCTTGAGGCGGTGTACAGAGCCACAACCGGGCATCGGGTCGAAGGGCCTCGCACGGGACCGAGGCTCTTGATGCGCTTACCAGTTTTGGCCTCGCGCAACTCCACGTCGTAGTCGACCGAGTAACGACTCACGCGGTCCTTGTCGCGGCCGCTGTCGTAGTCACAGGTGCCCTCTTTCTTCTCGGTGCCGGCCTGCCGCGACAGGCACGCGACGACATTGATCGACGAAGGCGGCAAATTGGCCCCGGAATAGTCTGCTCCGGCCCCCAGCAAGGTCACTGCCGACCACCCGGTCACCGACTCGTAGAACGTGACGACCTTGTACGGCTTTTGGTAGTCGGCGGCATTGCCCACCGAACCGTTCTTACAAACGGCCTTGAAATCGTCGGCCGTGTTCGCAGTGGTCGGCGGTTCACCGCGAACGCCCGCCGTAATACCGACAATCGCCGCGATGACCACCGGTATGGCGAAGACCGCGGCGACGACACCGATAATGCGGCCGGTGGTCTTTTTGGGCGGTGGCGGATAGTGCGACCACTGGCCCTGCGGGACCTGACCGTACGGCGCCTGGCCATACGGTGCTTGCCAATAGGGTTGCGGCCCTTGATTACCGGCGCCCGGCTGTGCCGCCGCCGGCCACTGCGGAGCCGGCGGCCCGTACTGCTGTCCAGGCCCTGGATAGCCGGGCGGCGGGTACGGGGGCTGCGTCATTCGTCGATCGTAAGCACAGCCAACGCCTGGGTTTGACGCCAAAAACCGGCCACGGGCCCTGCGCGGACGCCGGGCACGGCCTCAGTCGGCGAACACCCCGCGCATGGCGTCGGCGCCGAACATCGGTTCCATCATGGCCGAGAAGTCCGGGCCGCGGCGCAGCTTCTGACCGCCGTCGACGTTGATCAGCTGGCCGGTGATCCATTGCGATGCGTCGCTGAGCAGGAACAGCGCCAGGTTGGCGACATCCTCGACCTCGCCGGCCCGCGGCAGCGGCGTGCACTGCTTGTAATCCTCACGCAGCGGCTCGAATTCGAAGATGCTGGCCGCCACCAGGTCGGTGCGGATCAGGCCGGGGCGGATGCTGTTGGCCCGCACCCAGGACGCGCCGAGCTCGTCGGCCGCGAGCTGGACCAGGTGATCCAGCGCCGACTTGGTGACGCCGTACGGCCCGAACCAGCGGTGGGTGTTGCTCGCCGCGATCGACGAGATGCCGACGAACGATCCGCCGCCACCGCGCACCATTTCCCGCGCGGTGTGCTTGACGACGTACATGCTGCCGTTGACGTTCAGGTCGACGGTCTGGCGCCACATCTCCGAATCCAGGTGCGTGACGGGCCCGACGGTCAGCGAGCCGCCGGCACAGTGCACGGCACCGGAGAGCTTGCCGTTCCACGCGGCCGCGGTCGCGACGGCGCTGGCGACGTCGTCCTCGTTGGTGACGTCGGCGGTCTGGAAGCGGATGGCGCCCGGCCCCCCGGCGGCGGAGATCTCGTCGACGGCGGACTGCAACGTGGCCTCGGTGCGGCCCACGATGAGCGCGTTGCCGCCGGCGGCCACCACTCCTTGCGCGATGGCCTTACCGATGCCGCTGCCACCGCCGGTGATCAACACCGTCCGATCTGTCAGCCAACCCTGGACTGAAAACTGCACCGACGTACTCCTCTGGACAGATCAACGGGGAACACGTCTTGTATACACTTTTCGAAAGTTGTACACAATGCTGGTCGGGCGGCCAATTTTCCCGTTCGCGGCACAGCACACGGGCGTACGCTGAAATTTTCGCCAACGAAAGCGTGACGCGATGAGCATTCAGATCCAGCGACGCCTCCTGGTGGCCGGCAGCTTCGCCTTCGCGACAGTCGCCGCACCCGCCGTATTCGCCCTGAGCGGCCCGGTGCCCGCCGCACTGCTCGGGGAGACCAACTGCCCGCCCGGCATGACGGAAAACCCCGTCAGCGGCTCCTGTCTCGAGGGCGGCAACGACCAGGCGCCGCCGCCGGTACAGGCGCCGACGAACCAGCTCGGCGAGATCAACGGCATTCCCTGCACCGGCCACAACACCGGCGAATGCATCGGCCTCTCGGAGGAACAGGTGCCCGAGGTACAGCCACACTCGTCGGTGAGTTCCAGCCCGTAACAACATTCGCCTAAGGTTGTGTAATGCCTGCAAAAACTGATCCCGCCGATATCGGCGATGTGGAGCCCCTGGCCGACAGCACCGCCCGTCAGGCCCGCCGGGTCGTAGCCGCGTACGCAAACGATGCCGACGAATGTCGGATGTTCCTGTCCATGCTGGGTATCGGGCCCACGAAGCTCGACGCGTGACGGCCCGCGGAGGCAACGACGCTTCTGCGGCGTCCACCGCGAGTCCCAAATCCTCCAAGGGCGGTAAGGCCGCCGCGAAGTCCGTCGGCAACTGCGACTTCGTCGTGGTCGCCAACCGGCTGCCCGTCGACATGGAGCGGCTCCCCGACGGCTCCATCACCTGGAAGCGCAGCCCGGGCGGCCTCGTCACGGCGCTGGAGCCGCTGCTGCGCAAACAGCGCGGCGCCTGGATCGGCTGGCCCGGCGTCGCCGACAGCGACGAAGAGCCGATCGTCCAGGACGAGCTGACCCTGTGCCCGGTCAGCCTGTCGGCCGCCGACATCGCCGACTACTACGAGGGCTTCTCCAACGCGACGCTGTGGCCGCTGTACCACGACGTCATCGTCAAGCCCATCTACCACCGGCACTGGTGGGACGCCTACGTCACGGTCAACCGGCGCTTCGCCGAGGCCACGGCCCGCGTCGCGGCGAAGGGCGCGACCGTCTGGGTGCAGGACTACCAGCTGCAGCTGGTCCCGAAGATGCTGCGGGAGCTGCGCCCCGACCTGACCATCGGGTTCTTCCTGCACATCCCGTTCCCGCCCGTCGAGCTGTTCATGCAGATGCCGTGGCGCACCGAGATCATCGAAGGCCTGCTCGGCGCCGACCTGGTGGGCTTCCACCTGCCCGGCGGTGCGCAGAACTTCCTGGTGCTGGCCCGCCGACTGCTCGACGCCAACACCTCGCGCCACACCATCGGCGTCCGCTCGCGGCTCGGCGAGGTGATGCACGACGACCGCATCGTGAAGGTCGGCGCGTTCCCCATCTCGATCGACTCGGCGGCGTTGGACGCGCAGGCCCGCAGCCGCACCATCCGGCAGCGCGCCCGTCAAATCCGCGATGAGCTGGGCAACCCACGCAAGATCATGCTGGGCGTGGACCGGCTGGACTACACCAAGGGCATCGACGTGCGGCTGCGCGCGTTCTCGGAGCTGCTCGCCGAAGGCCGGGCCAACCGGCACGACACCGTACTGGTCCAGCTGGCCACTCCGAGCCGCGAGCGCGTGGACAGTTACAAGGTCATGCGCGAAGACATCGAGCGCCAGGTCGGGCATATCAACGGCGAGTACAGCGAGGTCGGTCACGCGGTGGTGCACTACATGCACCGGGCGATCGGCCGCGAGGAACTCATCGCGTTCTTCGTCGCGGCCGACGTCATGCTGGTGACGCCGCTGCGCGACGGCATGAACCTGGTGGCCAAGGAGTACGTGGCGTGCCGCAGCGACCTCGGCGGCGCCCTCGTGCTGAGCGAATTCACCGGCGCCGCAGAGGAATTGCGGCAGGCATACCTGACCAACCCGCACCACCTGGACGGGGTCAAGGACGCCATTGCCGACGCCCTGACCCAGTCCCCCGAAGAGGGACGACGTCGCATGCGCGCGCTGCGTCGGCAGGTTTTGGCCCACGACGTCGACCGCTGGGCCCGGGCGTTCCTCGACGCCCTGTCGCACACCCGCGACTGACGCACCAAGATTTCAGGCCCCGGAGCAACCGCTCCGGGGCCTGAATCATGTTGGGGTACTTAGAAGATCGGCGTCATCTCGTCGATCAACCACTTGCCGTCGATCTTGCGGTAGTCGACCTTCAGCCGGCTGCCCTCGTAGTTGGGCTGCTTGCGCTCGTCGGTGATGACCCGGTTCACGAAAGCGAGAACTGTGCCCGAGTCGCGGTGCGACGAGATCATGCCCGCGCCAACGACATTCACCTGACTGATGAGCTTGCGCTTCACCGCGTCGTTGAAGATGTTGTTCTTGGCCGTCAGTTCCTCGTACCGCTTCCGGAACGCCGGCGTCATCAGCGTCAGCGCCTGCGTCGTGGACCGCTGCACGCTGCTGTACTCATAGCCAAGGATCTGTGGGATCTGGGACCTGGCCAGGCTGGGCAACTCGTCGGCCGTCGCCTGTTCGCCGGAAAGCTCCACGTGATTCCAGAACGCCGACCCGCCGAGCGCCCCGAGCGCCACCACGGCGACCGCCAACAGTGCGCCGAGCGCCACCAGCAACCGGTTCATCAGTTGCCTCCGTCCGGGTACTTGATGTCATAGGCACTCATGTGGCCGCTGTCGTCCTCGCGGATGAACACCCGCTGCCGGTACGGCGTCGACGGCTGGTTCACCCCGTTCATGTCGGACAGCGTCACGCGGACCGTCACCAGCACCTTCGCGATGTTGGAGGTGTTGTCGATGCTCTCCAGCGCCGCCGCGGTGATGACGGCCTCCGAGTTGGCCTGCGTCTGCTTGAACAGGTACTTCAGATTGTCGGCGTTGTTGCTCTGGTTCATCATGTCGCGCAGCGGGCCGGGGCCGATGCCATTGACGAAGCGGTTCACGCTCTCGTCGACGGTGTTCTGCGTGTAACTGAACATGTTGACCACGGTCTGCTTCGCGGTGTCGACGAACCGCTGATCACGGTCCTGCGTCGCCTCGATCTGCCCGTTGCCGTGCCAGAGGAACCAGGTGCCGCTCGCCAGTGCCGCCACGAGCACGGCGACGACCGCCAGGCCGATGGTCATGACCAGCGACCGGTGCGGTTGCCGTCGCGGTGCCTGGATCGCGGGCCGCGCCTTGGTGGTCACCGATTCGGTTGATGATGTCTTGCTCGCGGTCGACGGAATCGCCACGTCGAGCACTGTTGCCTCTGCTGAACCGGCGGTGCCGGCGGGCCGTGAGGCCCGCCGCCGCGCGCGGCTCACCGGCGGCTTCGACGTCTCGTCCGTCGCAGCCGGTTCGTCACTCATTAAACCTGCCTTGGATCCTTCATCAGGTCGACCCAGGACTCGCCTGCGTCGCCGTTACTCGAGCCGGCGTTGAACACTCCCGTACCGCCGGCAGGGTCAGCGAAGACCCCGGTATTCGCATCGTACGTCGTGCTCTGCGGCCCCTTCGGCCCGCTTGCCTGCGGCTGGCCCTCGGGGCCGGGCGCCGGCGGGTTGTTGATCGCGTACGGCGGAGTCACCTGATCCGGCGGCGCGAAGAACGGCCAGGGCAGCGGCTGCGGACCCGGATCGCTCGGCGGGTACGGCAGCGGGAACGGCGCGTTGGGCGCAGGTCCCGGCCCGGCGGGCACCCCCGGCGGCAATTGCACCGACGGCGGGCCCGGGTCGTAGTCGGCGCCCGGCGGGATGTTCGGGAACCGGTTCGGCGGGGTGATGTTCCGCGGGTCGTTGATCGGGGTGTCGTACGGCACTGGCGGACCGCGCCACGGGTTGCTGCCGAGCGGCACGTAACCACGCGGGTCACGGCAGATCTGCACCGTGGGGGCGCGCTTGCCCGGGTACTCCATGCACGGGTAGTTGCGGGCACCGCGGACGGTGCTCGGATCGCTCTGCGCGGTCTTGCAGTAGAGGTCCTTCGGCAGGTCGCGCACGGTGGTGTCGGCCGGTGTGCGGTTCTCCGGTGCCGGGATGAAGCCCGTCGAACATGCCGGCTGGCCGAGGCTGATCTTGAAGTCCAGCTTCGCACCTTCGTCGATGGGCACGCCACCGGCGTCGGTCAGTAGCGCCGCGATCAAGGCCGGGAAGATCACCAGCGCCTGCTCGATCGACTTGTGATAGATCACGCCGATCCGGCCGAAGTTGGCGAGGTTGGCCGCCAGCACCGGGAACGTCGGGCGGATGCCGTCGAACGTCTCGTTGACGGTGTCGACGGCGCCCGGGACGGTCTTGAGCACCGACCGAATCTGCGGGTCGGCCTGTGCGGCTTCACCGGTCAGCGTCGCGAGGCTGCTGGCCATGGTCTTGAGATCCGCGCCGGCGCGGATCTGCGCCTTCAGCAGCGGGCCGGCCTGATCGAGCAGCTTGTTGATCTCGTTGGTATTGGCGTTGGCCTCGTCCACCAGCAGCCGCGACGACTGGATCATCCGCGACAGCTCCGGACCCGATCCGTTGAACGCCTTGAACGACTCGCGCAGCAGGTCCTGCAACCGGGTGTTGCTGATGCTGCTGACCAGACTCTGGGCCTGGTTGAGCAGGTCCACGATGTCCTGTCCGACCGCGGTCCGGTCGACGCCGATGGTGGCGCCGTCCTTCAGCATGTTCTTCGAGGCGCTGGCGGGCGGCACCAGGTCGATGTACTGCTCACCGATCGCGGACACGCTCTTGACCGTGGCGGTGACGTTCTCCGGCACCGGGGTGTCGGTGTTGAGCCGCATCCGGGCCGTCACACCGTTGTCGGTCAGGCCGACGTTCGTCACGCGGCCGACCGTCACGCCGCGGTAGGTGACGTTGGCGTTCTGGTAGATGCCGCCACCGACGACGAACTTGGCGTCCACGTTGTAGACACCGAGACCGACAGCGGCCGGGAGGTGCAGGTAGGACGTCGTGATCAGGGCGAGGCAGATGACGGTGACGACACCGAAGATCGCCAGCTGGAAACGCGCAAGACGGGTCAACAACATTACGGCTTCGCCCCTCCATGTTGCGTCGCTGTGCCTGCTGGAATCTTGAACGGGTCGGCGGCCTGTCCGGACAGGTTCGCCAGCGCGCCCAGCAGGAAGTCCGGCGGGTTGATCACTTCGTCCAGGTGCCTCATGTTCGGGTCGAGACCCCCCGAGGTCGCAAAGATGGTCTCACCGAGGCGTCGCAGCGTCAGGTCGAACGTAACGTAGACGTTCAGGTAGTCACCGCGCACCGCGTTGCGGAAGTACTTGTTGGAGAACGGGAATGTGGGCAGCAGGTCCAGGTCGTGGATGAATTCGTCGGCGTTGTCGTTGAACGCCTTGATCACCGGGAAGATGTCCTTGAAGTCCGCGGCGAAGTCATCCTTGGTTGCGGACATGACCTTCGCGCCGACCACCGCGAGCTTCCGGAGCGCGGTGAACGCATCTACGATGTTCTTGCGGTTGTCGTTGAGGACCTTGATAGCACCGGGCAGCGTGTCCAGCGTGCGGCCAAGGCTGTCCGTGCTCTTCGCCAGGATCGAGGCGAAGCGGTTCAGCCCGTCCATGGCCCCGATGATGTCGGTGGTCTGCTTGTCCAGGGACTGGGTGAGCTCGGCCAACCGCGGGATGAAGTCGACGAACTGCCCCGCCCGGCCGGCGACCGCGGCATAGGCCTCATCGGTGATGTCCTGCAGCGCACCGAGATTGCCCTTGTTCACCACCAGGCCCAGCGACGACAGCACCTCTTCGGTGGTCGGATACCGGCCGGTGTGCGCCAGCGGAATCTCCGAGCCCTGCTTGAGCCGGCCCTGCGGCGCTTCCCCGACAGGTTCCGACAGCTGCACGTGCTGCGAGCCGAGCAGCGAGGTCTGGGCGACCTTCGCCCGCGCGTTCGCCGGCAGCTTCACATCGCCGTTGATCGACAGCTTCGCCGCGGCATAGAACGTGCCGTCCGCACGCTGGACCGCGTCCAGGCCCGACACGCTGCCGACGGTGACGTCGTTGACCATCACCGGCGAGTTCTGCGGCAACGTCGCGACGTCCGGCAGCTGCACCGTGACGGTGTAGGAACCGGCGCCGTGGCCCTGGGTACCCGGCATGTCCAGCGAGTTCAGGCCACCGAACTGGCAACCGGCGAGCACCACGGCACTCGATCCGAGTGCCAGGACTTTTCCAACCGTCTTCATCAGTTGCCTCCGGCTTCAGCGGGCAGCGGTGCGCCCACCGGGGCTGCGGGCGCCGGGGCGGGGCCGGGCAGCGGACCAGAACCGTTCAGCGGCGTCGAGCCCGGTCCCACCGGCGGCGTGGCCGGCGAAATCTGACCCGGAATGGCCGGCGGCGGCAGGATTAGGTCGCTGAGCGTCCCGTCCGGCTGGACCTTCGGCGGGACGACGCCAGGGGCGGCGTTCCACTGCAGGTACGGCACCGGAGTCTGCGCCTTGGCTTCAGTCTGCGGGGTGTCGTAGATGACCTGGCCCTTATATGCCGTGATGCTGTTGATCGGATGGAACAGCACGGGCGGGTAGTTCATCGCGATCCGGCGCAGCACCGGACCCATGCGCTGACGGCAGATTTCCGCCCGCTTGTAGTTGTCCGGAGAGGCACCGATGTCGAAGTTGCCGCCGCACAGGAATTGCACCGGGTTCGCGAAGTTTGGCAGCGACAGCAGACCGTCCAGCGAGCCCTGCGCCGGGTTGTAGATGTTGTAGAAGTTGGCCAGACCGTTCGGCGTGATATGCAGAACCTGCTCGATATTGTCGCTGTTGTCGGTCAGCACCTGGGTGAATTCGGCCAGCTTGCCGACCTGGTCGATCAGCGCCGCGTTGTTGTCCTTCAGCAGGCCCTTGACGTCACCCAGCGCCTGGTTCAGGGCGCCAAGGGTCTGGTCCAGACCGGCCGAGCTCTCCGCCAGCACCTGCGAGACGGACGCGACGTGGTCGGTGAACTGCACGATCTGCTCGTTGCTGCCGGACAGCGCGTTGACCAGAATCTGCAGGTTCTTGATGGTGCCGAACAGGTCGCCACGCGAATCACCAAGGCGCCCAGCGGTTTGCGACAGTTCACGCAAGGCGTTGCGGAACGAATCGCCCTTGCCATCGAGGGTGTCGGCGGCCTGGTTGATGAACGCACCGAGCGGACCCTGCGGGGCACCGTCCTGCGGGCCGAGCTGAGCGCTGAGCTGGGTCAATTGCTTCTTGACGTCGTCCCACTCGACCGGGACACCGGTCCGGGCCAGCGGCACCTCGGCGCCGTTGGCCAGCGCCGCTCCGCCGTTGTAGACGGGGGTGAACTGCACGAACCGCGCCGCCACCAGGTTCGGCGAGATGATGATCGCCCGCGCGTCGGCCGGGATCTTCACGCCGTCCTTGACGGTCATGCTGACCTTGACCGAATTAGCCTGCGGCTCAACCGAATCGATGGTGCCGACCGGAACCCCCAGCACTCGCACCTCGTCGCCGGCGTACAGGCCCACGGCGTTGGTGAAGTGAGCGACCACCTTGTGACCGCCATGTGACGGCCACAGCAGATAGGCGCCGGCAGCCACCAGCGCGACCACCACGGCTACGACCGCAAGGATCGCGCCCCGCGAGTTCATGTTCTTCATCATGGCGACTTCGGCCTCACGACGATCCGTTCAGAGATGTAGCCCTTCAGCATGTCGCCGAGGCTGGCCGGCAGCTTGCCCGGCTGGAAGTACGTGTCGAGCAGGACTTCCGACATCGTCGAGGGCGGTAGGCCGTACAGGTTGATGTTGAAGCCCGGGCCGTTACCGACCACCTCGCCGAGCGTGGTTGCGTAACCCGGCAGGCGCTTGAGCGCCTCACTGATGTGCTCTTTGCGTTTCAGCAGCTCGTCCAGCACCAGGTTCAGCTGCTTGAGCGCCGGCCCGAACTCGCGCTTGTTGTCCGCGACGAATCCGGAAAGCTGTTGCGACACACCGCGAATACCGGAGATCAGCGTGCTGATCGACTGGCGCCGCTCGTCCAGCGCGGCGAACAGCTGATTGCCGTCGATCACCAGTTTGTTCACCTGGTCGGCACGTTGCGCCAGGGTGTCGGACACCTTCTTGGCGTGGCCCAGCAGCTGCTCGAGCGCCTGGTCGCGCTTGTTGAGGCTCCGAGACAGGGCTGCCACCCCGTCCAGCGCGCCGCGCAACTGCGGCGTCGCGTCGTGCAGCGTGTCGGTCAGCACCTTGAGCGCCTGCTCCATCTGCGGCTTGTCCAGCTCGCTGCTGTTCTGGCCCAGGTCCTGCAGCGCGGTGTTGATCGTGTACGGAGTCGTGGTGCGGCCCAACGGGATAACCGTTGCTTCCTTCGTACCCTTCGGGGTCACCCAGAGGGACTTCTGACCCAGCACCGTGTCGGTCTTGATCGACACCAGCGACTGGTCACCGACCCGGATCTGGCGGTCGACGGTGAAGTTCACCTTCGCGGCCGTACCGGCGAGCTCCACGGTGCCCACCTTGCCGACCTTGATGCCCGACACCCGGACGTCGCTGCCCGGCGTGATTCCACCGGCGTCATTGAAGAACGCCGAGTAGTTCTTGCCCTGCGGAAAGAACGGCAGTCCGGTGTACCCGAACGAGATCAGCACGAGGCACGTCACGAGGAAGACGCCGAGTACGCCGGTGCGGACCGGATCCTTTTCCGGCTTAGCCATTTTCGGAGCACCTGCCCTTCGACGGATCCGCAGGACCACCGAACGGCACGATCAGGTCGCTGCCCGCGGGGCCGCTCATCTTGATCTTGACCGAGCAGTAGTAGATATTGAAGAACGCGCCGTACGCACCCAGGGCGTTGAGCCGCAGATAGTTCTCTGCGAGGTTCTCGATGACCGGGTTCACTTCGGCTCGGCGCTCGTACATGCGCTGCGCGAACGGGCGGGCGTTCTCGATGACGCCCTGCACCGGGCGCCGTGACTTCTGCAGCATCTCGGTCAGGTCGTTCTCGGCCGAGGCCAGCGGGCCGATGGCACCGGCGATCGGGTCACGCCCCTCGGCCAGGCCGCTGATGAGCTGCTGCAGCCGGTCGATGCTGGTGTTGAACTGGGAGCCCTTGGCGTCGACCGTCGTGAGCATCGTGTTGAGGTTGGTGATGGTGTCGCCGATCAGCTGGTCCCGCTCACCGAGCGTCTGGCCGAACGAACTGGTACTGGACAGCAGGTCGTTCAGCGCGCCGCCCTGCCCCTGCAGGGCCTCGATCATGGCGGCGGTGATCTCGTTGACCTTCTCGCCGTCCAGGCCCTTGACCACCGGGCGCAAACCACCGAGCAGCGCGTCGAGGTCAAGCGCCGGCTGGGTGTTGGCGAGGACGACGGTGCCGCCGGGGGGGAGCTTGCGCAGCTCGCCGGGGCCGGAGGCGATTTCCAGGTACCGGTCACCGACGAGGTTCTGGTAGCGGACGAGGGCACGGCTCGAGGTGTAGAGCTGGTACCGCTCGTTGAGGGTGAACTTGACGTCGACGGTGTTGTCGCTCTTGAGCTTGACGCTCTTCACCGAACCGACCTGCACGCCCGCGATGCGGACGTCCTCACCGGCCTTGAGCCGGGACGCGTCGGTGAAGTTGGCGTGGTAGGTGGACGTCGAGGCGAATCGGAACTGGCCGAACACCACTACCAGGCCGGCAGCGACCAGCAACATCACGACGGTGAACACCGTGACGTTGATCATTTCGCGCTTGTGTCTCATGGGCGGCCCCACTCACTCGCGGACATCAGTAGCGGTCCCTCTCTGCGTAGGCACCGGAGAACAGGAACTGCAGCGTCGAGGGAGCGTCGAACTGCAATTCGGTGTTCGGCTGGTATGGGATGTAGGCGTTGTCGGTCACCAGGAACGGCGTGTGGTACCACGAGCCGCCGTACTGTTTGGACGGGACGTCCGGAAGGCCACGGCAGTTCGGGCCACCGGAGGCGTTCACCATCGGCAGGCTCTCGGGGTAGGTGTAGTTGGGCGCACCCGGGAAGAAGTTCGAGGACACGAACAGACCCGGCTTGACGCCACCGAAGACCGGACCGAAGCGGTCCACTGCCTTCGACACACCTTGCAGCAGACACGGCAACTCGGGTGAATAGTCGCCCAGGACCTTCAGCGGCGCGCGCAGCCGCTGGATGGCGGCGATGTAGTCGTCGGCGGCCGGCGAGATGGTCGCGTACGCGTTGTTGGCGAACCCGGTGGATGCCAGCAGCGCCGCGTTCAGGTCGTCCTGCTCGTCGGTCAGTGTCTTGCTGACGGTCGGCGCGTTCTCGAAGACCTTGGCCAGGTCGGGCGCGGCGTCACCGTAGATGCCCGCGACCACGGCGGTGTCCTTGAAATCCTGCTGAAGGGTCGGCAGCTTCGGGTTGAAGTACTGCAGGTACTTGCTCAGCCCGGCAACCGCGGCGCCGGCGTCGTCGCCGTGGCCACGCAGGCCTTCACCGAGCGCGGTCACCGTGGCGTTCAGGTTGACGGGGTCGATCTTGTCGAGCAGGTCCGTCAGCGTCTGGAAGACGGTGTTCATCTCGATCTGGACATCCTTGGCCTGCACCTGCGCGCCGGGACGCATCGCATCTTTCGACGGATGCTCCGGCGGGAGGAACTCGACCGACTTGCCGCCGAACACCGTCGTGCTGCCGAGCCGGACCCGGGCGTTCGACGGGATGTACCGCATCTGGTCGCTCAGGACGGCGAGCTTCAGCTTCGCCTGGTCACCGGCGTACTCGATCGCCTCGACCTTGCCGACCTGGATGCCGCGGTACTTGACCTTGGCGTCGGGGTCCATGACCAGACCGGCGCGGGGCGCCATGACCGAAACGGTGTCGGTGGGGGTGAAGGCCGCGGTGTACGACAAATAGGTGAACACCACGGCGGCCAGGATGATGCTGATCAGCACCGCCGCCGCGAGCCTCACATGACTGCGTTTGGGACCACCGGAGGACATCGTCTACGCCCCCTATCCGGAGAGGTTGAAGTTGCCGGACGCGCCGTACACGGCCAGGGAGATGAGCAGGACGATGGTGACGACCACGATCAGCGAGGTCCGCACGGCCTGACCGACCGCGATACCCACGCCGACGGGTCCGCCGCTGGCGTTGTAGCCGTAGTAGGTGTGCACCAACATGACCGCGACGGACATGACGATGGCCTGCAGGAATGACCACAACAGGTCGGTGGGCACCATGAAGGTGCTGAAGTAGTGGTCGTACAGACCGGCCGACTGGCCGTTGATGTACACCGTGGTGGCCCGGGCCGCGAAGAATGACGCCAGGACGGCCAGCGCGTACAGCGGGATGACGGCGATCAGACCCGCGATGATGCGCGTGGACACCAGGTAGGACACCGAGTGCACGGCCATCGATTCGACGGCGTCGATCTCCTCGGCCACGCGCATGGCGCCCAGCTGCGCGGTACAGCCGGCGCCGATGGTGGCGGCCAGCGCGATACCGGCGATGATCGGCGCGACGATGCGGACGTTGAGGAACGCGGACAGGAAGCCTGTCAGCGCCTCGATACCGATGTTGCCCAGCGAGGAGTAGCCCTGGACGGCGATGACGCCACCGGAGGCCAGCGTCATGAACGCCGCGACGCCGACGGTGCCGCCGATCATCACCAGCGCGCCGGTGCCCATGGTCATCTCGGCGATGAGCCGGATGGTCTCGCGGCGGTAGCGCGTCAGCGCGTTGGGGATGTAGCGGAAGGATTCCCCGTAGAACAGCGCCTGCTCACCGATGCCGTCGAAGACGCCGGGCACAGCCCGGAACAATCGTTTGAAACGGAGGGTTGCGTCGTAACTCATGGCCGAATCACCTCACCAGTACTCGGACGCCGATGGCGGTCATGATCACGTTGATGACGAACAGACAGATGAAGGCGTAGACCACGGTCTCGTTCACCGCGATGCCGACGCCCTTGGGGCCACCCTTGACGGTGAGGCCGCGGTAGCAGCCGACCATGCCGGCCAGCAGGCCGAACAGCACGGCCTTGATCTCGGCGAGCATCAGCTCGCCCAGGCCGGTCAGCACCGTCAGGCCGTTGATGAACGAACCCGGGTTGACGCCCTGCAGGAAGACGGAGAAGACGTAGCCGCCCGAGATGCCGATGGCGCACACCAGGTTGTTCAGCAGCACCGCGACAAAGGTCGACGCGAGAACGCGGGGCACGACCAGCCGCTGGATCGGGTCGATGCCGAGCACGCGCATCGCGTCGATCTCTTCGCGGATGGTGCGGGCACCAAGGTCGGCGCAGATTGCGGTGGCGCCGGCGCCGGCGACCACCAGCACCGTGACGACGGGGCCCAGCTGGGTGACCGTGCCGAATGCGGTACCGGCGCCGGAGAGGTCGGCGGCGCCGATCTCACGCAGCAGGATGTTCAGCGTGAAGGCGACCAGCACGGTGAACGGAATGGCGACGAGCAGGGTCGGCACGAGCGATACGCGGGCGATCATCCAGGTTTGTTCGAAGAACTCCCGGAATTGAAAAGGGCGACGCCACATCTTTGTGAATGTGTCGAGGGCCATTTCGAAGAACCCGCCGACGGCCCGGGCCGGAGCCGCAAGCTGTTCGATCAACCTTCGACTCCATTCTCGGTGCGGGCTGAGCAGTCACGGCGAAGAGTGGGGTTTCCCTCTTCCACAGCGGCCTGATCACCACGTTGTAATGCATGGCTCTTGTGAGCCGGCTCATAGTAGCTAGAACATGTTCGCAGTGGCAAAAGAACAGCAAAATCACTGGGAAACGACATATAATCGCAGCTCAGGATATATTTTGACGTTGCCGCCACTGTAACAAGTTCTCGTGCCGACGCGGCGCTTTCGACGCCGCGTCAGCACTCGATCCGGGACGTTCAGTCCCTCGACTCCATCAGGGCAGTCGCCGAGAAATTCCGCTCCGGATCGCGGTCAGCAAAATATCCGCGCAACGTGGCACTCAGTTGTGTCATGTCCCACTCAGCGGACGACGCTGTGAAGTGGCTCTCCACGGTCGGGGCTGCTACCAGGGTCACAGTCGGACCATAAACGATGAAGAGCTGGCCATTCACGTTTTCCGACGCGGGCGAGGAAAGGAAACGCACCAATTTCACAACGTGTTCCGGCGACAGCGGGTCGACCTCTCCTTCACCAGGAGCCGCACCGAACACATCTGCCGTCATCGCGGTGCGCGCCCGCGGTGCGATCGCATTGGCGCGGACGCCGTAGCGCTCCAGACCGCGGGCCGCGGTCAGGGTCAGCGCCGTGATGCCGGCCTTGGCGGCGCCGTAGTTCGCCTGCCCCACCGGACCGGCGAGGCCGGCCTCGGACGACGTGTTGACGATCCGGCCGTACACCTTGCCGTCGGCCGACTCCTTGGCCTTGGCGCGCCAGTAGGTCGCGGCGTTGCGGGTCAGCAGGAAGTGGCCGCGGAGGTGGACCGCGATGACCGCGTCCCAGTCCTCGTCGGTCATGTTGAACAGCATCTTGTCGCGGGTGATGCCGGCGTTGTTCACGACGATGTTCAGCCCGCCCAGGCTGTCCGCGGTGGCGACCAGTTCGTCGGCGGTGCTGCGGGCGCTGATATCCCCGGCCACCGCAATGCCTTTGGAGCCGGCGGCCTCGATCTCGGCGAGCACGTCCGACTTGTCCAGTGCGCCGGCCATGTCGTTCACCACGACGGTGGCGCCGGCCTGCGCCAGGCCGATGGCCTCGGCGCGGCCCAGTCCCGCGGCGGCACCGGTGACCACGGCCACCTTGCCGGAGAGGTCGGTGGAGTCCAGTTCGCTAGTCAATTTATGAATACCTCTAGTCTTTGCGGAGAAGGGCGGCGCGGGGGCATTCCGCGATGGACTGCTCGGCCAGTTCTACCTGGTCGGCAGGCACCGGATCGGCCTTGACTACTGCATAGTCGTTGTCGTCGAGATCGAAAAGGTCCGGCGCAATTCCCACGCAAACCGCGTTTCCTTCACAGCGATCGTGATCAACTTCAACCCGCATGACACCCTCCTGAGAGCCCGGATTTCGACGGTGAGGCCAACATAACGACCCCGCCATGGCGATGCCAGTGTGGCACGCTCTGGACCCCAAGACTAGAACGTGTTACAAGTTTGAATAGGCACGGGTCGATGAAAGCGGCCCCAGCAACGTGACAAACGGACCAGAGACCTACCCCAATTCAACTGATAAAGGATGAGTTCGATGCGGATCGGCTACACGCCCGAGCAGGAGGAGCTGCGGCGCGAACTGCGCTCGTACTTCACCAAGCTCATGACCCCGGAGCGCGCCGAGGCGCTGGCGTCCAACGACGGCGAGATGGGACGCGGCAACGTCTACCGCGAGACCGTCGAGCAGATGGGCAAGGACGGCTGGCTGACGCTGAGCTGGCCCAAGGAGTACGGGGGCCAGGCCCGCCCGCCGATGGACGGCCTGATCTTCAACGACGAGGCCGCCATCGCCAACGTCCCGGTGCCGTTCCTGACCATCAACTCCGTGGCACCGACGATCATGCACTTCGGCACCGAGGAGCAGAAGAAGTTCTTCCTGCCCAAGATCGCCGCGGGCCAGCTGCACTTCTCCATCGGCTACTCCGAGCCCGGCGCCGGCACCGACCTGGCGTCGCTGCGCACCACCGCGGTCCGCGACGGTGACGATTACGTCATCAACGGCCAGAAGATGTGGACGTCGCTGATCGCCTACGCCGACTACGTCTGGCTGGCGGCCCGCACCAACCCCGAGGCCAAGAAGCACCGCGGCATCTCGATGCTGATCGTGCCGACCACCGCCGAGGGCTTCTCCTGGACGCCGGTGCACACCATGTCCGGTGTGGACACCAGTGCCACCTACTACCAGGACGTCCGGGTCCCGACCTCCAGCCTGGTCGGCGAAGAGCACGGCGGCTGGAAGCTGGTCACCAACCAGCTCAACCACGAGCGCGTGGCCCTGGTGTCGGCGCAGCCGATCTTCGTCGCACTGGACGGGGTTCGGGAATGGGCCCAGAACACCAAGGACCACCACGGCAAGCGCCTCATCGACTCCGAGTGGGTGCAGCTGAACCTGGCCCGGGTGCATGCCAAGGCCGAAGTGCTGAAGCTGATCAACTGGGAGCTGGCCTCGGCCACCGACTCCGCGCCCTCCCCCGCCGACGCATCGGCGGCCAAGGTCTACGGCACCGAGCTGGCCACCGAGGCCTACCGGCTGCTGATGGAGGTGCTCGGCACCTCGGCGACCCTGCGCCGCGACACCCCGGGTGCGCTGCTGCGTGGCCGGATCGAGCGCTGGCACCGGTCCTGCCTGATCCTGACCTTCGGCGGCGGCACCAACGAGATTCAGCGCGACATCATCGGCATGGTGGCTCTTGGCCTGCCCCGAGTGAACCGGTAAGGACTGACATGGATTTCAAGACAACCGAAGCATCTGAGGACCTCGGCGGCCTGGTCCGGTCCATCACCGAATCGGTGGTGACCCCGGAACGGCAGAAGGAGCTGGACAAGCTCGACGAACGGTTCGACCGTGAACTGTGGGACAAGCTGATCGATTCCGACATCCTGTCGACCACCGCACCGGAGTCGGTGGGCGGCGGTGGTTTCGGTCCGCTGGAGCAGTCCGCCGTGCTCGTGGCACTGGGCCGTCAGCTCGCGGCGGTGCCGTACCTCGAGTCGACCATCCTGGCCGCCGGTGCCATCGCCGAATTCGGTTCGGCCGAGCTGCAATCCGAGTGGGCCGCCCCGGCGGTCGCCGGCAGCAAGATCGTCGTGCCGGCGCTCGACGGCGAGATGGGCCAGGGCCCGGTGCAGGCCACCGGCAGCGATGAGACCGGCTACAAGCTCACCGGCACCCGCACCCAGGTCGCCTACGGCCCGGTCGCCGATGCCCTCCTGGTGCCGGCCGAAAGCGATTCCGGCGTCAAGGTTTTCCTGGTCGCGGCAGCCGACGCGGGCGTCACCGTCACCTCGCTCGACACCACCGGACACGGCAGCGTCGCGCACCTGGATCTGCAGGGCGTGACCGTCGCCGCTGACCGCATCGTCGGCGGCGCCGAGGTGCTCGCCTGGCTGCAGCTGCGGGGTGCCCTGGGCCGCACCGCATTCCAGCTCGGCGTGGTGGAGCGCGCGCTGGAGCTCACCGCGTTGTACGCCCGCGAGCGCGAGCAGTTCGACCGCCCCATCGGCAGCTTCCAGGCCGTGTCGTCCCGGTTGGCCGACGGCTACATCGACGTCAAGGCGCTGCGCCTGACGCTGACCCAGGCTTCCTGGCGCGTGGCCGAGGGGCTGCCAGCCGAGGTGGACGTGAACACCGCGGCGTTCTGGGCCGCCGAGGCCGGGCACCGGGTGGCGCACACCGCGGTGCACGTGCACGGTGGTGTCGGCATCGACATGGATCACCCGGTGCACCGCTACTTCCTGGCCGCCAAGCAGACCGAGTTCGCGGTCGGCGGGGCCACCGGGCAGCTGCTGCAGATCGGGCGCGAACTCGCCGAGACGCCCGTCTAGATTCGACCGATGTCCTCCCGGCCCACCGTCAGCGATCTGCTGCGCCCGCTCCTCGACGTCACCGACCGCGGGTTGTACGACTGCACAACGGCGCCGGACGACTCCTCACAAGAAAATGATGGCGGCCCAGCCGGTTTCACCAGCTGGGCCGACCACATCGTCGCGGGCGCGCAGTTGGCCGCGGCGCTGAAGGCGCGGCTGGACCCGGCCAAACCGCCGCACATCGGTGTGCTGCTGAGCAATACGACGTTCTTCTCGTCGCTGCTGGTGGCCGCCGCGCTGGCGGGGCTGGTTCCGGTCGGCCTCAACCCGACCCGCCGCGGCGCGGCGCTGGTCGGCGACGCCGAGCGCTCCGACTGCCAGTTGGTGCTCGCCGACAATCCCGACCTGGTCCCGGCCGGTCTGGAGGCCGCGGGCATCGACGTCATCGACGTCGAATCCGCTTCGTGGGCAACCGAACTCGCCGGATTCGCCGGCACCCCGGTGCACTTCGCCGACGTCGATCCCGACGACCTGTTCATGCTGATCTTCACCTCGGGCACCAGCGGTGACCCGAAGGCCGTCCGGGTCACCCACGACAAGGTGGCGTTCCCGGGCCAGATGCTGGCCGACCGCTTCGGCCTCGGGCGCGACGACACGTTCTACCTGGCCATGCCGCTGTTCCACTCCAACGCCGTCATGGCCGGCTGGGCCGTGGCGCTCGCCGCGCAGGGGTCGATTGCGTTGCGCCGCAAGTTCTCTGCCTCCGGATTCCTGACGGATGTGCGGCGCTACGGCGCCACCTACGCCAACTACGTCGGCAAGCCGCTGTCGTACATCCTGGCCACCCCGGCCCAGCCGGACGACGCCGACAATCCGCTGAAGTTCATGTACGGCAACGAGGGTGCCCCACGCGACCTGAACCGGTTCGCACAGCGCTTCGGTGTCATCGTCGTCGACGGTTTCGGCTCCACCGAGGGTGGTGTCGCGATCGCCCGCACCCCGGACACCCCGGCCGGCGCGCTGGGACCGCTGACCGACGAGGTGGCCATCGTCGACGTGGAGACCAGCCTGCCGTGCCCGCCGGGCGTCGTCGGCGAAATCGTGAACCCGACCGGCCGGGGCTGGTTCCGCGGCTACTACAACAACGACGCGGCCGAGGCCGAACGCATGGTCGGCGGCGTCTACCACACCGGCGACCTGGCCTACCGGGACGCGGCAGGGTTCATCTATTTCGCTGGGCGCCTTGGCGATTGGATGCGGGTCGACGGCGAGAACCTAGGCACCGCACCCATCGAGCAGGTGCTGCTGCGGCACCCTGACGTGGTCGAGGCAGCCGTCTACCCGATACCCGATCCCGCCGTCGGCGACCAGGTGATGTCGGCACTCGTCCTCCTCGACCACGCGGAGTTCTCCGCGGACGACTTCAGCGCCTTCCTTGCCGCACAGGAGGATCTGGGCCCCAAGCAGTGGCCCCGGTTCGTCCGCGTCGCCACGACGCTGCCGCGGACCGAGACGTTCAAGGTCATCAAGCGGCAACTGTCGGCCGAGGGTACCGACTGTGCCGACCCGGTTTTCGCGATCGCCCGCTAGTCGTGGACCGGGACGGCCTCGACGAGTGACATCGGGCCCGCCGTCTGGACCACCCGGGTCTGCCGAAAGCCGGCGCGTGCCAACAGGTCCGCGTATTCCGAACCGGTCCGCTCCCGGCCGCCGGCGGCGACCAGCATCTCCAGGTCGAGCAGCATGCCGGGATGGCTGGGCGTGCCTTCCGGCAGCACCAGTTCGACGAGGGCCAGGGTGCCATCGGGGTCGATCGCCTTGCGGACGTTCCGCAGGATCACCAGTGCGCTGTCCTCATCCCAGTCGTGGATGATCGTCTTCAGCAGATACGCGTCCCCGCCTTCGGGCACGGCATCGAAGAACGAGCCACCCGTGACGGTCACGCGGTCCGACACGCCGGCCGCCTTGAGCACCGGGCCCGCGCCCGCGACGACCGACGGCAGGTCGAACAGCACGCCCTGAGCGTCGGTGGCCTGCTGCAGCACCGCACTCAGCAGCGCGCCGTGGCCGCCGCCGACGTCGACGATGTTCTTGAAACGACTGAAATCGTATGCGGGCATGAGGGTTTCGATCGCCATGGCCGACACCGCGGTCATGGCGTTGTTGAACACGTCGGCGAGGTCGCGATCGTTCTCCAGGTATTCGAAGATCGGCATGCCCCGGAGCATCTCCGCGGACGTCTTACCGGTCTGCACCGAGTACAGCAACTGACCCCAGTGTTCCCAGTGCTTGGGGTGGCCGATGAACAGCAGCATCGGTGCCAGCGAGCCCGGCGCATCGGACCGCAGGGCCTGTCCCAGCCGGCTCAGCGCGAACCGGCCATCGCGCTCCCGCTTGAGCAGCGAATTCGCGGCCAACGCCCGCATGAGCCGGGCGGTGGCCTCGGGGTGCGAACCCACCCGGCGGGCGATGTCGTCCGCCGACGCGGGGCCGGCGGCCAGGGCGTCGAAGATGCCCAGCTTGGCGCCGACGTACATGGCCTGGGTCAGCCAGGCACCCTGGCCCAGCTCGAAGAGTGCGACGTTCGCCGGGACGACGGACCGGCGCAACTGGCCCAGTCCGTCACGGACCCGGCCGATGCCGTCGATGAGCCAGCCGGGCGGCGGTTTCTGTGCGTTTGCCACGGCGCTCACAGTAGTGCCACAGCTAATCCCCACGCTAGAGCCGGTTTCTAGTTGGTCCCCGCCCGGCTCACAGGATCACCGCGAGCGTTGTCGATTAGTCTCGGCCCTATGAGAACGTCCGCGATCACCGGCCTCGTCGCGGCAGCGACCGCACTGTCTGTGGTGCTGGCCGGTTGCGACTCCGGCAAAGACGCGAGCGCGTCGTCCGACAACGCGACAAGCGCCGCGCCGACCGCGGCGGACGCGGGCAACAAGCAGGCCGCCGACGGCCCCAACCCGACGATTGCCAGCTACATCAAAGACCACAAGATCACCGAACAGCAGGTGCACCGCACCGATCCGGGCGAGCCGAAGGTCGACCTACCCAAGCCCGACGGCTGGCGAGCCTCCGGCGACGACAACCCGCCGTGGGCCTACGACTCGATCATCTACACCGGACCGGTCGACGCGGCGAACTATGCGCCCAGCGTGGTCGCGCTGCTGTCGAAGCTGACGGGTGATGTCGATGCCAAGGCGCTGATGGCCACCGCTCCCGGAGAGATTCAGAACCTGCCGGGCTTCACGCCGTCGGGCCCCGGGACCGAAACCAAGGTGCGCAACTACCCCGCCTACCGGATCGCCGGTACCTGGGTGTCCGACGGCAAGACGAAGTTCGTCGCACAGCAGACGGTGATCTTCCCGTCGGACGGGGCAACCTATGTCCTGCAACTGAATGCGGACGGCGCGGCAGATCAGACGCCCATCATCCAGGCCGCCACCGATGTGGTGGCGCAGCAGGTGAAGATCACGCCGTAGCGCTGATCGTCACCTGCCGCGCCGCGAAATCAGTTGTCGCGGATGGCGTCCAGGCGCTTGGTGGCGGCCTCGAACTCGGCGACCAATTCGGCGATGATGACCTCGACCGGACGGATCTCGTTCATCCGGCCGACGATCTGACCGACCGGCATGGCGACGGCGGTCGGATCACCGGACTCGTTCATCCGCTGGTGGGCCTCACTGACCAGGATGTTCTGCAACGGCATCGGCAGCGGATCGGGCGCACCTTCGGCGTCCCAGGCGTCGGTCCAGCGGCTCTTGAGCAGCCGGGCCGGCTTGCCGGTGTAGATCTTGCGGCGGACGGTGTCCGCCGAGGTCGCGTTCAGCATCGCCTGCTGCACAACGGAAACGCCCGACTCCAGACGCACACCGAGGTCGTATTCGGCCGACGTCAGGAACGCCGAACCCATCCAGACACCCTGGGCACCCAGCGCCAGCGCGGCGGCCAGCTGGCGCCCGGTGCCGATGCCGCCGGCGGCCAGCACCGGGGCCGAACCACCAAGGGCGTCAACGATTTCCGGCCACAGCACCATGGAACCGATCTCACCGGTGTGGCCACCGGCCTCGTGCCCCTGGGCCACGACGATGTCGACGCCGTTTTCCACGTGCCGCGCCGCGTGCTTGGCCGAGCCGGCCAGTGCGGCCACCGGAACGCCCGCGGCGTGTGCCTGGTCGATGACGTCCTTGGGCGGCGAGCCGAGCGCGTTGGCGATCAGCTTGATCGGGTGCTTGAGCGCCACCTCGACGTGGCTGCGCGCCACCGAGTGGAGCCAGCCGAGCACGCCTTCGTTCTTCTCCTCGTCCGCCGGCAGCGGCGGCACCCCGAGCTCGGCGAGGGTCTTGGCGACGAAGTCCTTGTGCCCCTGCGGGATCAGCTTGTTGATGTCGACGCTGGTGCCCTCGGTGGGGACCTTGGCGGGCATCACGATGTCGACGCCGTACGGCTTGCCGTCGGTGTTGGCGTCCATCCACTGCAGGACGTTCTCAAGATCGTCGGCGTCGTTGAACCGGACGCAACCCAGCACACCCATGCCGCCGGCACGGGTCACGGCGGCGGCCACCTTCTCCGACGGCGTGAAGACGAAGATCGGGTACTCGATCCCGAAGCGTTCGCAGAGTTCGGTTTTCATTTCTCGTTCCTGACTAGGCTTGTGCGCCTGCGTGTTTCGCGTGAACCTCATCGGCGGGACGCGCCTCGGTCTGATCCTTGGCCCAGCGGTAGTCGGGCTTGCCGGCCGGGGAGCGCTTGACCTCGTCGACCAGCCACAGGCTGCGCGGCACCTTGTAGCCGGCGATCTCGCTCCGGACGAACGCATCCAGGTCTGCCAGCGCAGGCCTGGTGCCCTCGCGGGGCTGCACCACGGCCGCGACGTGCTGACCGAAGCGCGGGTCCGGCACGCCGACGACCAGGGCGTCGAACACATCCGGGTGTCCCTTGAGCGCGGCCTCGACCTCTTCGGGGTAGATCTTCTCGCCACCGGAGTTGATCGACACCGAGCCGCGGCCCAGCATCGTCACGCTGCCGTCGGCCTCGACCTCGGCGTAGTCGCCGGGGATCGCGTACCGGACCCCGTTGTAGGTGCGGAAGGTTTCGGCGGTCTTCTTCTCGTCCTTGAAGTAGCCGACCGGGATGTGCCCGCACTTGGCGATGATGCCGCGCACGCCCGAGCCCGGAACCACCTCGTTGCCGTCCTCGTCGAGGACCTTGGTGTTCTTGTCGATGGTGACGCGGGGACCGCCGGTGTGCGACTGGCCCTTCGCCACGATGCTGGTGCCGCCGAAGCCGGTCTCCGACGAGCCGATCGAGTCGGTGATCACGCGGTTCGGCAGCAGCTCGAGGAACTTCTCCTTGAGGCTGGTCGAGAACAGGGCGGCGGTGCTGGCGAGCAGGAACAAGCTGGAGAGGTCGTATTCGTTGCCGGCGTCCTGATGCGCCAGCAGCGCGTCCAGCAGTGGCCGCGCCATCGCGTCGCCGGTGAAGAACAGCAGATTGACCTTGTGCTCGTGGATCATTCGCCAGGCGGCGTCGGCGTCGAACTCCGGCATCAGCACCACGGTGTGGCCGGTGAACAGCGCCATCCAGGTGGCGGACTGCGTCGCGCCGTGAATCATCGGCGGGATGGGAAGCCGGATCATCGGCGGGTTGGCGGCGGCCTGCTTGGACAGGTCGTACTCATCGGCGATGGGCTCGCCGGTGGCGAAGTCGGTGCCGCCGAACAGCACTCGGTAGATGTCCTCGTGCCGCCACATGACGCCCTTGGGGAATCCGGTGGTGCCGCCGGTGTAGAGCAGGTAGATGTCGTCTTCGCTGCGCGGACCGAAGTCACGCTCGGGCGAGCTGTCGGCGATGGCGGAGTAGAACTCAACGCCGCCGTAGCGCTGGAAATCGTTGTCGGACCCGTCTTCCACGACCAGGATCGTCTCGAGCAGCGGCAACTCGGGCAGCACATTGGCGACCCGGTCGGAGTACTGGCGCTCATGGATCAGGGCGACCATGTCCGAGTTGTCGAACAGGTACTTCAGCTCGCCCTCGACGTAGCGGAAGTTGACGTTGACCAGGATCGCGCCGGCCTTGACGATGCCGAGCATGCCGATCACGATCTCGATACGGTTGCGGCAGTAGAGCCCAACCTTGTCGTCTTTCTTCACGCCCTGCGACTGGAGGTAGTGAGCGAGGCGGTTGGCCTTCTCCTCCAATTGGGCATAGGTCAGCTGTTCGTCGCCACAGATGAGTGCGACGCGGTCCGGCACAGCATCAATGGCGTGCTCGGCGAGATCTGCGATGTTCAGAGCCACGTTACATAAACTAGAACGTGTTACATTTTGTGACAAGTCTAACGATCTCGAGACCGGAAGTTGGTACCCGTGAGCGCACCCGAAAAAACCGCAGACGCCCTCATTGAGCAGCGCGGACACACGTTGATCGTCACCCTGAACCGACCCGAGGCCCGCAACGCGCTCTCAGGCGAGATGCTCTCGATAATGGTTGAGGCGTGGGACCGCGTCGACAGCGATCCGGAAATCCGCACCTGCATCCTGACCGGTGCGGGCGGCTACTTCTGCGCCGGTATGGACCTCAAGGGCGCCACCAAGAAGCCGCCGGGCGACTCGTTCAAAGACGGCAGCTACGACCCGTCGCGCATCGACGGTCTGCTCAAGGGCCGCCGCCTGACCAAGCCGCTGATCGCGGCGGTCGAGGGCCCGGCCATCGCCGGCGGCACCGAGATCCTGCAGGGCACCGACATCCGCGTCGCCGGGGAGAGCGCCAAGTTCGGCATCTCCGAGGCCAAGTGGAGCCTGTACCCGATGGGCGGTTCGGCGGTGCGCCTGGTGCGCCAGATTCCGTACACCATCGCGTGCGACATGCTGCTGACCGGCCGGCATATCACCGCGCAGCAGGCCTTGGACTACGGGCTGATCGGCCACGTGGTTCCGGACGGCACCGCGCTGGAGAAGGCTCTCGAGATCGCCGAGGTGATCAACAACAACGGTCCGCTGGCGGTGCAGGCCATCCTCAAGACCATCCGCGAGACCGAGGGCATGCACGAGAACGACGCCTTCAAGCCCGATACCGCCAACGGCATCCCGGTGTTCCTGTCCGAGGACGCCAAGGAAGGCCCGCTGGCATTCAAGGAGAAGCGCGCACCGCAGTTCAAGATGCGCTGATGCACATCGCAGTGACGGGCGGCACCGGCTACGTCGGTGCCCACACCGTCCGCGCCCTGCTGGCCGCCGGACATACGGTCCGGCTGCTCGTGATTCCCGGCGGCAGCGACGACGCCGCGCTCGACGCGCTGGGCCAGATCGGTCCGCTCGAGATCCTGACCGGCGACATCCGGGACCCCGCAACGGTTTCCGAGTTGCTGACCGGCTGCGACGCCGCACTGCACGCGGCCGGTGTCGTCGGCACCGACAGCCGGCGCACCCAGCTGATGTGGGACATCAACGCCTACGCCACCGAGGCCCTGTTGACGCGGGCCGCTGAGTTGGGCCTCGACCCGATCGTCTCGGTGTCGTCCTACAGCTCGCTGTTCCCGCCGACCGACGGCATCATCGGCCCCGACACTCCCCCGGCACCCGGCCGCAGCGACTACGCCCGCACCAAGGCCTACGCCGACAACGCCGCCCGCCGGCTGCAGGCCGAGGGTGCGCCCGTCGTCGTGACCTACCCGTCGTCGGTCGTCGGACCGG
Source organism: Mycobacterium sp. SMC-13 (assembly GCF_045311035.1). Lineage (NCBI taxonomy): Bacteria > Bacillati > Actinomycetota > Actinomycetes > Mycobacteriales > Mycobacteriaceae > Mycobacterium > Mycobacterium sp. SMC-13. Next base: position 67,865 of record NZ_JBJIAI010000019.1, on the reverse strand, counting down.
CGTTCCACACGGCAGTCGGTGTGACACAACGTGGTTGGGACCCCATCGTGCGCTACCGCGTCGCCCCGCGGCTGCGCGGCGGCATGCAGATGATCGATGTCGGTGACGTGGCCCGGGTACACACGGCGCTTATGCAGCCCGGCCGCGGCCCGAAGCGCTATGTCTGCGGCGGCGTGCTGCTGACGTTCGATCAGATGGTCGACGCGCTGCAGTCGGCGCTGGGCCGGCCGATCCGGCGGATTCCGCTGTCGCCCGGCATGTTTCGCGGCGTCGGCCGGGTGTCGGATGCCGCCGGGCGCTGGCTGCCCCTGGCCGAGGGGCTGAGCTATGAAGCCGCCCTGCTGCTGACGGCCGCCGTCCCCACCGACGACAGCCTGACCTTGTCCGACCTGAGCCTGACCTGGCGCGACCCCCGAGAGTCGATCGTCGAATCTTTTGCGTGATTCGTGCACGATTTTCCGCGGCCATCGCGGAAAATCGTGCACAAATCACGAAAGCCAGGGGGACTCAGATGCCAAGCACCGACACCTCGCTGGTGCGGGGTCTGCTGCTGCAGTTCGCCCTGCGGGCACTGCTGGCGGTGTTCGTCGGATTCGGCCTGCTGCTGGAGCCCCCGAACGCGAACCTGCGGCTGCACTGGGGCATCTTCGCCTGCTACGTCGCGATGGTCGCGGCGTGGGGTTGGTGGGGACGACGTTCGGCCGACCACGCCGATCGACGCACCCAGCGCGCCGTGGCGCTGCTCATGCTGTGCGCGGATCTGACTGTGGTGGCGGTCATTTCAGTGGACAGCGGGCTCAGTTCGCCGGAAACGTGGACGTCGGACGTGATGCAGCACGGGCTCTTCCTGATCCCGCTGATCGCGGCAGCTCAGCTCGATCCCGCCGTCAGCGCCATGATCGCGATTCCCACCGTCGCCACGTTCTTCGTCGTGAACTGGATCGACCGCGAGGCCAACGGTCACGAACCCTGGGCCTCGATCCTGTTGCGGACCGCCATCGTGTTCGGCCTGGCCGCCGGTTCGGTCGCGCTGTCGTGGGTGCAGCAAGCCAAGACCAGGACCATCGCCGGGCTGGCTCAGGAGCGGACCCGTCTGCTCGAAGAGGTCATCAGCCTGGAGAAGCGCGAACGCCAATCCCTCTCGGAGCGCCTGCACGACGGCGCCTTGCAGTACGTCCTGGTGGCGCGGCACGACATGGAGGACGTCCGCGACGGGTCGGTCGAGGGCATGGACCGTGTCGACTTCGCGCTCGCCGAATCCTCCCGGCTGCTGCGCGATGTGGTGCGTGAACTGCATCCCGAGGTGCTGGCCCGCTCCGGCCTCAAGGCCGCGATCACCGCGCTGGCCGACGGCATCGCCGCACGCACCAGCATCACGGTTCATCTGGACGCCGACGACTGGCCCGACGACCTGCGCACCGACGCCGACCACCTGCTCTACAGCGCGGCCCGCGAATTCTCGACCAACGCGATCAAGCACGCGCACGCCGACAACCTGCGATTCCGGCTGGCGCACAACGGAAGCCGGGCCGAACTACGCATCGCCGACGACGGCGTCGGCATCCCGCCGGACCGGCTCGCGCAGAGCGTCGAGGACGGTCACATCGGATTCGCGTCGATCTGCACGAAAGTGCTTGCCACAGGCGGCGAATTCACGGTCACCGGCGCACCCGGCACCGTCATCTCGATGGCGGTGCCGGCCACAGTGAGCGGCTAGCTCAGAGCACCCGGGCGGTCGGGGTGAACACCACCGGCATGGCTTCGGGGCCGCTGACGAAGTTGGCGGCGCGCAGCGGGATCTCGGCACCGTCGGCCAAGCGGAGGTCGGGCAGGCGCTGCAGCAGCCGCTCGGTCATCAGTCGCAGTTCCAGCCGGGCCAGCTGGTTGCCCATACAGAAGTGGGTGCCGAAGCCGAATGCCAAGTGGCTGTTGGGGTTCCGGTCGATGTGGAATTCGTCCGGGTTGGCGAACTGGTCGCCGTCGAAGTTCGCCGACTCGAACATCAGCATGACCTTCTCGTCCTTCTTCAGCTCGGTGCCGTAGAAGACGGTGTCCGCGGTCAGCGTGCGACACATGTTCTTGATGGGCGAGGTCCAGCGCAGCATCTCCTCGATCGCGCCGGGCATCAGCGACGGATCCGCGACGAGGCGGTCCCACTGGTCGCGGTTGCGCATCAGCTGCTCGGTGCCGCCGGACAGCGTGTGCCGCGTGGTCTCGTCGCCGCCGATCAGGATCAGCAGAGTCTCCATGACGATCTCGTCATCGCTCAGCCGCTGACCTTCGACCTCGGAGTTGATGAACACCGAGAACAGGTCGTCGGTCGGGTTGGCCCGCCGGTCCTTGATGACGTCCATGGTGAAAGCCGTATATGCCGCAAAGGTTTCCATCAGCTTCTGGATCGACGACTCGTCCAGGTGCGACGACAGCCCCGACACCAGCTCGTCGGACCAATCGAGCAGCATCTCGCGCTCTTCGGGCACCACTCCGAGCATGTCGCCGATGACGGCCATGGGCAGCGGGGCCGCCAGGTCGCGGACGAAGTCGGCCTCGCCCTTCTCGCAGACGTTGTCGATCAGCGCATCGACCAGACGCCCGATCGACGGCACCTTGTCCATGACGCGCTTGCGGGTGAAGCCGGCGTTGACGAGCTTGCGCCGCAACAGGTGTGCCGGATCGTCCATGTCGATCATGTACGGCATCCCCGGCTGGTCGGGGCGGATGCCGCCGGCGTTGGAGAACAGTTCGGCGTTGCGCTCGGCGTCGAGGACGGACTGGTAGGTCGTCACCGCGGCCTGTCCGGTGCGGTCCCGGAACACCGGCTCGTTGGCCCGCATCCACCGGTACGCCTCGTGCGCGGCTGCCCGGTCGGCATAGAACCGGCCGTCGGCCAGGTCAACGTCGGGGCGGGTGATAACACTGGTCACTTGATCTCCTGAGCGTCGGCGAAGGTCATGTCTACGTTGTCAGCGGAACCCGAGAGCATGGCGCGTTTCGGCAATCCGAGGGCCGCCAATTCCCGGGCGTACGGGTGGTCACCGAGGCGCACCGTCACGCCCCCGGGCCGATAGCGCACGCCGGACGGTCTCATCACGCCGACGGTCTCGCGGCTGACACCGTCGAGGTGCGAATAGGTCGGGGGCGCCTGGGGTTTCGAAGGCGCGGGCACCGGCAGGCCGGGCCGGAAGTCCATCCCGACGGCGAACCGGCCGTCGATGGTGACGTCGAAGCCGAAGTTCTTCCCGTCACGGACGGCGAAGTCCGCCATGACCTTCGGATAGCCCCAGATCGATCGGCCGGCCTCCAGCGTGAAGGCCTGGTCGACGGGCAGGTGATGGATGAAGGCGCCGGCGGACTGCAGGGCGCGCAGGCCCGAGGCGTTCGAGCCGGGCGGGTTCACCATGATGTTGGTGCCGTACTCGTAGTACTCGCCGAGGTCGCTGTCGACGTAGTGCATCAGCATCAGCACGGCCACCGCCCGGCGCGGGCGAAACCGGCACACCTGCAGGCCGCTGTAGTCGATCATGCGTTGCGCGGCATCGGCGTCCACCGAGAACATCGCCATGTGCTGCGTCGCCTTACGGACGCGCACGGGCATGGTCAGCACGGTGCCGGCAATGACATGCTGCGACGGTGCGGACTCGGTGGCGTCTGTCACAGCACAAATCTAGAACACGTTATAGACACTTTGCAATAAGTGTCTACTGCCAACTTTGCGAGCAGACGCAAAACTGCACGTCGACAGCCCAAAACGACAGTTTTACGTCTGTTCGCGAGGGAAACTAGACCAATTCAGCCAGCTGGTTGATCTGCTCGACCGACTTGGCCCCGACGACCATCATCGTCACGCCCGAGGCTTCCCAGGCCTTGATCTGTTCCTTGACGTAGTCCAGGTTGCCGACGATCGCGGAGTCGTCGACCAACTCGTCCGGAATGACCTTGGCCGCCTCGTCCTTGCGGTCGCTGCGGAACAGCTTGGTGACATCGTCGACGACCTCGGAGTAGCCCATGCGGCGGTACACCTCGGCGTGGAAGTTGGTGTCCTCCGAACCCATGCCGCCCATGTAGAGCGCCAGGTGCGGCTTCATCATCTCCATGACCATCGGCCGGTCGTCGGTGACGATGATCTGTGCGGTGGCACAGATTTCGAACGTCTCGCGGGTCCGGCGAGCGCCGGCGCGCGCGAAGCCCTCGTCGAGCCATTCGTTGTACATGCCGGAGATCCGGGGCGAGTAGAAGATCGGCAACCACCCGTCGGCGATCTCGGCGGCCAGCGCGACGTTCTTGGGGCCTTCGGCGCCCAGCATCACCGGGATGTCCGCGCGCAGCGGATGCGTGATCGGCTTGAGCGGCTTGCCCAGACCCGTCGTGCCCTCACCCGAGAGCGGCAGCGGGTAGTGCGGGCCGTCGCTCGTCACCGGGGCCTCGCGGGCCCATACCTTGCGCAGGATGTCGATGTACTCGCGGGTGCGGGCCAGCGGCTTCGGGAACTTCTGGCCGTACCAGCCCTCGACGACCTGCGGCCCCGAGACGCCGAGGCCGAGGATGTGCCGACCGCCCGACAGGTGGTCGAGCGTGAGGGCCGCCATGGCGCACGCCGTGGGGGTGCGGGCCGACATCTGGATCACCGAGGTGCCCAGGCGCATCCGCGTGGTTTCCCGGCCCCACCAGGCCAGCGGGGTGTAGGCGTCCGAGCCCCAGGCCTCCGCGGTGAAGACGGTGTCGAAACCGGCTTCCTCCGCGGCGGCGACGAGCGTCGCGTGGTCGGTGGGCGCCTTGGCGCCCCAGTATCCGAGCTGCAAACCGAGTTTCATGGGGTCGCCTTTCCGAACGTGCTTGCCACGATTGTTAGAACCTGTTCTACTCGATGCCGTGAGCGTTAGCCAAAGCAGCCCAGCCCAGATGGCAGGCCATGAGCCGCCCCTTTCGGCTCCGCTGAAACTGTCATTCGACTACACCCGTTCAGTCGGTCCGGTCCTGAGTCAGTTCTTCACCGCGCTGCGCGGACGACGCATCGTCGGCACCCGCGGTTCGGACGGCCGGGTACACGTCCCGCCCGCCGAGTATGACCCTGTCACGTATGAGGCCCTGACCGAGGTGGTTCCGGTTTCCAGTGTCGGCACCGTGGTGTCGTGGACCTGGCAGCCCGAGCCGCTGGAAGGCCAGCCCCTGCAGCGCCCGTTCGCCTGGGCGCTCATCAAGCTCGACGGCGCGGACACCCCGCTGTTGCACGCCGTCGACGCGCCTGAGGGGTCGCTGAAGTCCGGCGATCGCGTCCGCGCGCACTGGGTCGACGAGCCCGTCGGCGCCATCACGGACATCGCGTACTTCGTGCCCGGTGAAGACGCCGAAGAACCGTTGCCGGCCGACGACCGCGACCCGGTGACCATGCTGGTCTCGCCGTCGTCCATCGAAATCCAGCACACCGCTTCACTTCCCGAGAGCACCTTCCTGCGCGGTCTGCAGGAGGGCAAGCTGCTCGGTGGCCGCACCAAGGTCGGCCGCGACGGTAAGCCCGGCCCGGTGCTGTTCCCGCCGAAGGAGGCCGACCCGGCCACCGGCATGGTTCTCGACGAGTTCGTCGAGCTGCCCGACCGCGGCACCGTCACCACCTTCGCGATCATCAACATCCCGTTCCCGGGTCAGCGCATCAAGCCGCCGTACGTGGCCGCCTACGTGCTGCTCGACGGTGCCGACATCCCGTTCCTGCACCTGGTCACCGAGATCGACGCGGCCGATGTCCGGATGGGCATGCGGGTCCAGGCGGTGTGGAAGCCCCGCGAGGAGTGGGGCCTGGGCATCGACAACATCTCGCACTTCAAACCATCCGGCGAACCCGACGCCGACTACGACTCGTACAAGCACCACCTGTAAAGGGCCACAATGACTTCCAGTGAAGTAGCGGTCGTCGGGTTCGCGCATGCCCCGCATGTGCGCCGCACCGACGGCACCACGAACGGCGTCGAGATGCTGATGCCGTGCTTTGCCAAGCTGTTCACCGAGTTGGGCCTGCAGCAGACCGATATCGGTTTCTGGTGCTCGGGCTCCTCGGATTACCTTGCCGGCCGGGCATTTTCGTTCATCTCCGCCATCGACTCGATCGGCGCGGTGCCGCCGATCAACGAGTCGCACGTCGAGATGGACGCCGCTTGGGCGCTGTACGAGGCCTACATCAAGATCCTGACGGGCGAGGTCGACACCGCGCTGGTCTACGGCTTCGGCAAGGGCAGCGCCGGCACCCTGCGCCGGGTGCTGGCCCTGCAGACCGACCCGTACACCGTCTCGCCGCTGTGGCCGGACGCCGTCTCGATGGCCGGCCTGCAGGCCCGGTTCGGCCTGGACGCCGGTAAGTGGACCGCCGAGCAGATGGCGCAGGTGGCGCTGGACTCGTTCGCCGTCGCCGAGCGCGTCGACCGCCTCGAGTCCGCGACCAGCGTGAGCGAGCTGCTGTCGCGGCCGTTCTTCGCCGACCCGCTGCGCCGTCACGACATCGCGCCGATCACCGACGGCGCGTCGGCGATCGTGCTGGCCTCGGCCGACAAGGCGCGCGAGCTGCGCGAAAACCCCGCCTGGATCACCGGTTTCGAGCACCGCATCGAGACGCCGATCCTGGGTGCCCGTGATCTCACGGTGTCGACGTCGACCGCCGCTTCGGCCGCCGCCGCCACCGGTGGGGACACCGGCTCCATCGACATCGCCGAGTTGCACGCGCCGTTCAGCCACCAGCAGCTGATCCTCACCGAGGCGATCGGGTTGAAGGACTCGACCAAGATCAACCCGTCGGGTGGCGCCTTGGCCGCCAACCCGATGTTCTCCGCCGGCCTGGAGCGCATCGGCTTCGCCGCCGAGCACATCTTCAACGGCTCGGCGAACCGCGTCCTGGCCCACGCCACGAGTGGTCCTGCGCTGCAACAGAATCTGATTGCCGTCCTGGAGGGTAAGAACTGATGGCGAACAAAGCTGCCGTCCTCGGTACGGGACAGACCAAGTACGTCGCCAAGCGTTCCGACGTCTCGATGAACGGCCTGGTGCGCGAGGCCATCGACCGCGCGCTCGCGGACTCCGGTTGCACGATGGCCGACATCGACGCCGTCGTCGTCGGCAAGGCACCGGACTTCTTCGAGGGCGTCATGATGCCCGAGCTGTTCATGGCCGACGCCACCGGCGCCACCAACAAGCCGCTCATCCGCGTGCACACCGCCGGTTCGGTGGGTGGCTCGACCGCGATCGTCGCCGCCAGCCTGGTCAAGTCCGGCAAGTACCGCCGCGTCCTGACCATGGCGTGGGAGAAGCAGTCCGAGTCGAATGCCATGTGGGCACTGTCGATTCCGGTGCCGTTCACCAAGCCCGTCGGTGCCGGCGCGGGCGGTTACTTCGCCCCGCACGTGCGCGCCTACATCCGCCGCTCGGGCGCGCCCGAGCACATCGGCGCCATGGTGGCGGTCAAGGACCGGCTCAACGGCGCCAAGAACCCGCTGGCGCACCTGCACCAGCCCGACATCACCGTCGAGAAGGTGATGTCATCGCAGATGCTCTGGGACCCAATCCGTTTCGATGAGACCTGCCCGTCGTCGGACGGCGCGGCCGCCCTGGTCATCGGCAATGAGGAAGTGGCCGACGCCCGCGTCGCCGAGGGGCACCCGGTGGCCTGGATCCACGCCACCGCGCTGCGCACCGAGCCGCTGGCCTACTCGGGCCGCGACCAGGTGAACCCGCAGGCCGGCCGCGACGCGGCCGCTGCCCTCTGGCGCGACGCCGGGATCACCAGCCCGATCGACGAAATCGACTGCGCCGAGGTCTATGTGCCGTTCTCCTGGTACGAGCCGATGTGGCTGGAGAACCTCGGCTTCGCGCCCGAGGGCGAAGGCTGGAAGCTGACCGAGGCCGGCGAGACGGCCATCGGCGGTCGGATTCCGTTCAACGCCTCCGGCGGTGTGCTGTCGTCGAATCCCATTGGCGCATCCGGCATGATCCGCTTCGCCGAGTCGGCCATCCAGGTCATGGGCAAGGCCGGCGACCACCAGGTCGAGGGCGCCCGTAAGGCGCTGGGCCACGCGTACGGCGGTGGCGCACAGTACTACTCGATGTGGGTCGTCTCGAGCGACAAGCCCGGAAAGAACTGACATGACGGTTTCCGACCCGAATCACCCCGCGCACCTGGCCGGCAAGCGGTCCCGCGATGCCGTGGCCGCCCGCGACAAGGAGGCCTGGCTGGCCAACTTCGCCGACGACGCCATCGTGCAGGACCCGATCGGGCCGTCGTTCCTCGATCCCGAGGGCAAGGGGCACCGCGGCAAGGAAGCCATCTCGGCCTTCTGGGACAAGGCGATCGCGCCCACCGACAGTCTCGTGTTCAACTTCGAGACCACCTACCAGTGCGGTGACGAGGAAGCCAACGTCGGCAACATCGTGACCACCATCGGCGGGCACGACTTCACCACCCACGGCGTCTTCACCTACCGCGCCAACGAGGCCGGGCAACTCCTGGCGCTGCGCGCCTTCTGGGAAGCGCCGCGTACCTCGTGATTTGTGCACGATTTTCCGCGCTGGCCGCGGAAAATCGTGCACAAATCGCTCGTTAGAAAGTCCAGGAGCCCGACGGCTGCAGGACGAAGCCGTGGCCGCCGCCGGTGGAGTCGATGCAGGCGGTGACGCCACCGGCCACCACGCCGCACGTCATCGTCGTCAGAGTGACCTTCTCCCCCGGCGCGAGTAGTGGTGCGCCGGCCAGATCGGTCGGGTAGTCACCGCGGTAGTTGCTGATCGTGCCCTCGTTGGCCGCGTGCAGCTGCGCCACCCCGAAATCGCGGGGCGCCTTGGCGTTGGGATCGGCGGTGACGGGCAGGCCCGTCGTCCCCGGCACCGGGCCGTAGCACCGCACGCTCGGCGCCACGCCGCCCAGCGCGCTGATGAGGCATGCCAGGCCCTCGGGTGTTGAGAACTTCACCACCTGCTGATCGGTGCGCTGGTAGGTCGCCAGATGCGTCGACGTGACGACGCTGAAGCCCGTGAAGTCGGGAAAGTTGGGCGGCGGCGCGGCGTGCGCGGACGGAGCCGTCAGCGCAATGGAGGCACCGGCCAGGACGACGAGCGGCAGCTTCATGCGCCCAGTCTTGGCCGAACGTCGGCCCGAATGTCAGATTTCCACGAAATCCGGGCGCTACAGCTCTTCGAGACCCGTCAGGTAGCGCTCTGCCAGTTCGCGGTAGGCCTGCGGATTGGTGTTGATCCACGTCTCGGCACCGGTTCCGGAGATCGGGCCGCGAATCTTGGCCGGCGAACCCACGACCAGCACTTCGTCGGGGATCTTGGTTCCGGCGACCACCAGCGAATGGGCGGCGACCAGGCTGCGGCGGCCGATCACCGCGCCGTCGAGGATGGTGCTGTTGTTGGCGATGAGTGCTTCGGCACCGACATGGGCGCCGTGCACGACGCACAGGTGCGCGATGGTCGCGCCGGGCCCGATGTCGACCGGAATGCCGGGAGGGGCGTGCAGCACCGACCCGTCCTGCACGTTTGCACCGTTGCGGATGACGACGGGCGCGTAATCGGCGCGCAGAACCGCGTTGAACCACACCGAGGCCCCGGCTTCGACACGAACATCGCCGATCAGCACGGCGGTGGGGGCGATGAACGCCGTGGGGTCGACGACCGGGCTCCGGCCCTCGAAGGAGTAAAGCGGCATGGACAGAACCTACCCCGTCGCTTCGCTCGCCCTCGCAATACACCGCAGGTGGGGACGCTTGCATTGCGCTGCACCGAGGAAAAACTGTAACGTGTTCTAGTTACTAGGCACAGATTGGGAGGCCAAGGTGAGCACCGAAACCGCGGGGGTTCGCGAGATCGATACCGGCGTGCTGCCGGACCGCTTTGCCCGTGGATGGCACTGCGTGGGTCCTGTGAAGAACTTCCTGGACGGCAAGCCGCATTCGTTCGAGGCGTTCGGCACCAAGTTGGTGGTGTTCGCGGACTCGAAGGGTGACCTGAAAATCCTGGACGGCTACTGCCGCCACATGGGCGGTGACCTGTCGCAGGGCACCATCAAGGGGGATGCGGTCGCATGCCCGTTCCACGACTGGCGCTGGGGCGGCGACGGCAGGTGCCAGCTGGTGCCCTACGCCAAGCGCACGCCGCGCCTGGCCCGTACCCGCGCCTGGCACACCGACGTCCGTGGCGGTCTGCTCTTCGTGTGGCACGACCACGAGGGCAACCCGCCTCAGGAAGAGGTGCGGATCCCCGAGATCCCCGAATTCCACAGTGACAACTGGACCGACTGGCAGTGGAACTCGCTGCTGATCGAGGGCAGCAACTGCCGCGAGATCATCGACAACGTCACTGACATGGCGCACTTCTTCTACATTCACTACGGCCTGCCGACGTACTTCAAGAACGTCTTCGAAGGTCACATCGCCAGCCAGTACCTGCACAACGTGGGCCGGCCGGACATCGGTGGCATGGGCACCCAGTACGGCGAGGCGCACCTGGATTCGGAGGCCTCGTACTTCGGGCCGTCGTTCATGATCAACTGGCTGCACAACAACTACAGCGGCTACAAGGCCGAGTCGATCCTGATCAACTGCCACTACCCGGTCAGCCAGGACGCGTTCGTGCTGCAGTGGGGCGTCATCGTCGAAAAGCCCAAGGGCATGGACGAAAAGACCACCCAGAAGCTCGCCGACGCCATGACCGACGGGGTCAGCAAGGGCTTCCTGCAGGACGTCGAAATCTGGAAGCACAAGACCCGCATCGACAACCCGCTGCTGGTCGAAGAAGACGGCGCCGTCTACCAGATGCGCCGCTGGTACCAGCAGTTCTACGTCGACGTCGCCGACATCACCCCGGACATGACCGACCGCTTCGAGCTGGAGATCGACACCACGGTCGCCAACGAGAAGTGGCAGGGCGAAGTGGCCGAGAACCTGCGCCTGCAGGCCGAGGCCAAGGAATCAGCAGAGCAGTCCAGCTGATGCCCCAGCACAGCGAGCGGGATCAGGCTCGGAGCCCATTCGTCGGCACCGCCGACGAAGCCGAGAGCCTGGCCCGTTCGATGCTGCAGCTGATGGGTCACGGCGAAGACGACGACCACGCCCATCCCGCATCCGATGCGCCGGCGAACGGATCCTGGTCCAAGGCACCGGATTTCGCCGGCGACCCGGTGCGCCTGGCCGCGGTTCGTGAAGCCACCGCGGCCGACCGGCAGCGGTACCTGACCTCGGGTCTGGTTCCGGTCGACTGCCGGTTCTGCCACTCGACGGTCTCGGTGAAGAAGTTGGGTCCGGAACACACTGCGGTGCAGTGGAATTCGGAGGCGACGCAGCGGTGCGCATATTTCAGCGAGATCCGCGCCGAAGGCGGCGATCCCAGTCGCAGCCGCTCGTGCCCCAAGATGTCCGACAGCATCAAGCACGCGGTCGCCGAGGGATGCCTGGAGGAGTTCTCCACCGCTCCCTCCCCCGGCGACGGCTGAGTTTCTCTCGCGCAGAAACGCGAAAACCCCCTGAATCAGTTGATTCAGGGGGTTTTCGCGATCGTCCGGCCGCTACAGGTTGGCGAAGCGCTCCTTGACCTGCTCCTCGGTCAGCCCGTAGTCGGACAGCGAGTAGGTGTGCTTCGGCGCGCGCGGACCCTGCTGGCTCTGCGCGTGGCTCTCGGTGATGGCCTGGCGTGCGGCATCGGTGAACTCGATGCCGAACGTGCGGTAGATGCCCTCGACGGCGCCGACCGGGTCCTTGATGAACTCGAAGTAGTCGACATCGCAGAACTGCTTGGGATCATGCTTGGCCCGTTCGGCATTGAACAGCTCCAGGCCGCGCGACCACGTCTCCATCGAGTCGTCACCGATCACCTTGCCGGTGAAGGTGTTCGACCAACCCTCCGTGGTGTGCTGCGCGAGCGAGCACATCGACGCCATGATGGTCTCGGCCGGTCGGTGGCATTGCACCACCAGCGCGTCCGGGTACACCTTGAACAGCGCATCCAGCGCGAACAGGTGGCTGGGATTCTTGAGCACCCAACGCTTTTCGGGCTCGTTCAGCCCGATCAACTGCAGGTTCTTGCGGTGCCGCTGGTAGGACTTCGTCCAGTCCTGCCGGGCCAGCCACTGCGCGTACGACGGCACGTGCGCCAGCGTCTCGTAGGACACCGAATGCAGCGACTGACGCAGCAGCTGCCAGCATTCCTCGACCTCGTCGGCCGTCATGAAGTGCAGGCCCGTGTAGTCCGGGTTCTCCTCGTGAGCCTGCTTGAACCGCGCATCGAGCGCACTGAAAACCGGATTGTCCGCCCAGGTTTCGCGCGGCGGCCGCGGCTGCGGGAACTCGGCCAGCCACATCTCCAGGCCCTGATGTCGCGGGTCGGCCGTCAGCAGCCGGTGGATCACCGTGGTGCCGGTGCGCGGCAGGCCGGTGACGAAGATCGGCCGCTCGATCGGCACATCCGCGTGCTGCGGGTACTGCTTGAACGCGGCGTTGGACACCAGGCGGGCCACCAGCGCGTTGCGGGTGAAGAACCGCTGCATCTTGCTGCCGAGCTCGGTCAGGTCGGCCTCGCGCTGGTACGAATCCAGCAGCACGCCAAGGGCTTCCAGGTAGTTGTCGTCGTCGCCACCGAAGTCGTCCAGGCCGCAGGCCTTGACGGCCGAGGCGTGCAGGTCCTCGACAGTGCCGACGTTCGTCCGAAGTGCGCTCATGCCTTGTACTCCCCGCAGTTGACGTCGAGCGACTGGCCGGTGATGCCACTGGCCAGGTCGCTGGCCAGGAACAGGATGGCAGAAGCCACCTCGTCCTCGGTCGGCAGGCGCTTCAGGTCGGAGCCGGCGGCCGACGCCGCGTAGATCTGCTCGACGGTGGTGCCGTACTTCTGCGCCTGATGGCTGAAGTAACCCTCCAGGGTTTCGCCCCAGATGTAGCCCGGCATCACGGAGTTCACGCGAATGCCCTTCTCGCCCAGCTCGGTCGAGAGGGTCTGCGACATGGCCAGCAGCGCCGACTTCGCCATCTTGTAGGCGCCGTACTTGGCCTGCGAATGCCGCACGACCATCGAATTCACGTTCACCACAGAGCCTTTGGCCGTCTCGAGCGCCGGGGTGAAGCCCTGGGTCATGCGCAGCGCACCGAACACGGTCAGCTCGATCGCATCGCGCATGTGCTCGAACGTCGTGTTCGCGAAGGGCTTCATCGACGGCACCCGGAACGCGTTGTTGATCAACACGTCCGCCTTACCGAACTCCTCCGTGGTACGGGCCACCACATTGGCGACCTGCTCCTCGTCGGTGATGTCGGCGCCCACCACCAGCGCGCGCCGGCCCAGCTCCGTCACCTCCTTGGCGACGACCTCGAGCCGTTCCACCGTGCGGGCCACCAGCACCAGGTCGGCACCGTTCTCCGCACATCGGCGCGCCAGCGTCGTTCCGAGCCCAGGCCCGACGCCGCTGATCACCACGACCTTTCCATCGAGCAGTCCACTCACGGTCAGCCCACCATCCTCTCGCCAATAAGCCTCTGGCGCAGTGCAATCCGCGCGCGCCAATCTTCTTCGGAAATCTTGTTGGTCTCGTAGAACGGGAGCTTCGAGGCGACCTCGTCGAGGCCCACGACCTCGCACGTCGGGCCGTCCTCGGCCGTCAGCTCGCGCGACACCCGCTGCCAGCGGAACTGCAGGTAGCCCCTGGCGTGGCCGAGGGTCTCGCACCAGTTGGTCACGCCCGGGTTGTTCTCCGACACCACGATCCGGATCTTGCCGTCCGGATCCGCCTGCGCCTGAGTGCCGTTCAGCGACGTCTGGTGATTGATGTAGTCCAGCGAGATGTACCAGAGACTGCCGAGCTGGAAGCCGAGGTAGGGCGCGTCCGTCACCGGCAGCGTGATGACCATGGCCTGGTCGGGCGTCATGTCGTAGTGCCCGACGGACGAGTACTGCGTGGCCAGCCCGCCCGGGGTCAGCCGCGGCGCGGTGAGGGTGTTGACCGGCAGGTTGTCGTAGAACCACTTCGGGAACTGCAGCCAGGTCTTGACGCGCTGCACCAGCTGCTTGCCGGCGACGGCGTACCGCTTCTCGATCAGTTCACGGGTCAACGGCTCGGGTGCGGTGCCCGCTGTGTCGGTGCGGGAGATCGCGAACGAACCGCGCTGCGCCGACCAGTCGTTGTAGACCTCGCGGATCACCAGCTGCGCCGGGGTGGCCGGGGTGAACCGCCACTCGAACGTGCCGTCGGCGGCGATGTCGAGCTTGCGGTCGTCGAACGCCGTCTCGCTGTCCGGCACGTTGGCGTCGGTGTATTCACCGCCGAGCAGCTGGAAGCTCACGTCGGTCGTGGTGCCGCGACGGCCGGTGACGACGTACTCGTGACCCGGCTGCACGCGGGTGCCGAAGTACATGGTGTCGGGGTTGTCGAGGCCCATCTTCTCGAACGGACCGGTGCCGCTGTGCAGGAAGGGGTGGTCCTTGTCGTAGTCGAACGCGACGTGGGTGCACGACGCGATACAACCGGCGAGGTATTGCAGGCCTTCGAGCAGATCGGCCTCGGATTCGATGAACGGCGCCGCGGCGACGAGGCGCTCCGCCTCGGCGACGGCGTCGACGAACGACTGCGTGAACATACGGTCAACACCCTTCCGTTCCAATATTGGAACGCATCGGTAGATATTCCGACTGAAGGGTAGAACGTGTTCCAGTTGTCGTCAATGCCGCGCACTGCCGTCGTGCCGTTCGACCTGCGGCTTCGCCTCGATCCTCCCCTGACCTCCCACCTCGGCACAACGGTCCATATTTGGACCGATGTCGTACATTCCTAGCCATGACCGACACCGGCCGCGCGTCGCCGCCCACCGCCCGCGTCGTCGCGGTGCTGGATTTCCTGGCCAGTCACCCCCAGGAACAATTCGGGCTGTCCGAGTTGGCGCGCCGCCTCGACCTCAGCAAGCCCACCTGCCTGGGCATCGTCACCACGCTCGCCGACGCCGGTTACCTGGTACGTGACGCGGCCGAGAAGACCTACCGGCTGGGCCCGCGGTTGATCACACTGGGCCACACCGCGCAGGAGTCCATGCGCATCAGTCCGGCCGCGCGGGCGGAACTGCGCCGGCTGTCGGAGGCCTTCAACGCGACGGCGGCCCTGTCCGCTGTCGTCGACGACCGCATCACACTGCTGGAACTCGTTGCCCCGCACGGCAGTCCGGAGCCGGTACAGGTCGGGCAGAGCTACCCGTTCGCGCCGCCGGTCGGCCTGATGTTCGTGCTGTGGGATGAGCGCGCGGTGCGCGACTGGCTCGCCAAGGAGCCGACGATCCCATTGCGCACCGACAGCGCGCGGCTGGAACGGGTGATCGCCGAGTGCCGCGAATCGGGCTATCTCGTCGAGCGGCTGACACCTGGCGGGCGGCGGCTGTACGCCATGATGGCCGGCATGTCGAGCAACCTGCCCGACGAATTACGGGTTCTGCTGGGTGAACTCGTCTCCGACATCGGTGAGCGCGTGTACCTGCCGAGCGAATCGAGCGCGGCGACGGGCGGACGCGCCAAGCACGACATCAGCGTCATCGCAGCGCCGGTGTTCGACCACCACCAACGTCAGGTGATGGTGCTGTCACTGCAGATCGGCCATGCCCTGACCGACGCGGAGATCAGTAAGCGAGCACGCGGGCTGGTGGCCGCCGCCGCGACGCTGACGGCGCAACTCGGCGGCTCCCAGCCCGGCCGGACGTGAGTTCGGCCAGTGACGGCTAGACGCCGTTGAGGACGGCCAGCGCGTCGGTCGGCGCGACCTGCAGGCCGCAGCGGTCCTTGAAGGCGGCCAGCGGAGCCTGAATGCCGCGCAGCGCGTCGGCCTCGTCGGGGTGGGCCTTGAAGTAGTTGTCGAACTGGCTCATGGCGGCGAACGCCGACTGCCGGGTGGCGTCGAGCAGCGCGGCGTCGGCATCCGGGTGCGCGGCGAAGTAGTCCGACAGCTGCAGCGTGACCGAGCTGATGGTCTTGGCGAGCGTCGCGGTGCTGCAGTCGGCGACGGTGGCGGCCGGGGCGACGGTGGTCGTCGTCGTGGTCGACGGCGCCGTGGCGGACGTGGTGGGCGTCGCCGAGGTGGTCGGCGTCGCGGCGGTGGTCGCGGTCGTGGTCGGCGACGCGGTGGCCGACGTCGTCGGCGAGGTCGGGCTCACGGGATCGGCCGATGCCCGCGGCACGACAAGGGCGGCACAGGCGGCGCCCAGGGCGATGAAGCCGAGGGTGGAACGGCCGAACGTCACGGCACGAGTCATGGAATCCTCCTTTGTTCTGGCCGCATCCGTCTTCCCCGGCCTCTGGGGGTGTTTCGCTCGGCCCGGTGCAGCTGTTACACAAGCGACGAAAGTTGCAGGTCAGCGTGGCTTGAAGCGGCAAATATTCGCTTTCGTGAATTAGCTCGGCTGTGTTGGTATTGGGCATGCGCCCTTCGCCCTGGCCCCTGGCGGAACTGGAGGTGATCACTCCGGTTCTGCGGCTCTGCCATGTGACCGACGAACTGGCCGACGAACTCGCCCGCCTGGCCGCCCAGGGCATCCACGATCCGGCCAGCATGCCGTTCTCGGTCCCGTGGACCGACGCGGCCTCCCCCGAGCTGGAACGCAACACCGTCCAGTACTTCCGGCAGACCCGCGCCGAGGTGTCGACGGAGCACTGGGACGTGCCGATGGCCGTCATCGTCGGCGACGACGCCGTGGGCGTCTGCACGGTGACCGCCGACGGCTTTCCCGCCCGCCGGACCGTGTCCACCGGCTCGTGGCTGGGCCGCCGCTATCAGGGCCGCGGCTTGGGCCGGGAGATGCGCACGGCGGCGCTGCAGCTGGTCTTCGCCGGATTCGACGCCGACGTCGCGACCACCCGGGCCTGGCACGACAACGCGGCGTCACTCGGCGTCACGCGGTCGCTGCCCTACGTACAGACCGGCTCGTCACGGCAATCACGGCGCGGGGTTTTCGACACCATGCTGGAGTTCACCATGACGCGCGACCAGTGGGAATCCTTGCGCCGCAACGATATCGAGTTGGTCGGCGTCGACCCCGTGGTCGACCAGCTGGGGCTGCGCCGGAACTGACCGACGGGCACCAGAAAATTGGCGTCCGGAACCGGTGCGCCAGGCTCATAGGCTCGAGGAGTGACATACGACGACGCCGAGTGGCACTACGACAGCGTGGGGGAACTGGACCTCGATGTGAGCGCGGCGAGCACCCACATCGGGATGTTCATGGCGTGGTTGGCGTTGCACGACCTCACCCGGTCCGACTGCAATCCAACCGAATTGCACAACCGGACCATCACGCCCGGCGAGTACCTGCGCCGGTACTGCGTCAATCAGATCGACCCGTCGATGCTGACCGACACCGGAAACGCTTTCGCCGAGGCGGGTTACCGGACCTACCTCTCGCAGTATCGCAATGTGCCGGCCGTCGCTCGTCATGGCGAGAGGTACGGCGAACCGGACACCTGGGAAACCTACGACGAGGTCGCCCAGATGGTCGATGAGCTGTACGCCGAGTGGCGGTCTGCCGTCAGCTGACAGACGCCATCGCGAAGGGCAGCACTGCGGGCGCCCCGGCGGTGCGCAGCACCTGCGTCGCCATGGTCATGGTCCAGCCGGTGTCGACGAGGTCGTCGACCAGCAGCACCGGACCGCTCACGTCCAGCGTGGGCACCTCCCACGAATCCACCAGCGCCGCAACTCGATACGCCGAGTTCGCCGCCGTCACCGGACGCCGCTGCGGCCGGTAGTACAGCGTGCCCAGGTTCTGCAGCCAGCCCAGCTCCGCCAGCCGGGTGACCAGCGAGCCGATCAATTGCGGATGCCGCTCGGAGTCCAGACCCATGACCGCCACCGGACGTTCCTTCCAGTTCCAGGCCTTGAGGACCGCCACGGCCGCCTGCACAACGGCGTCGGGCACCTCACCGTCGGGCCCGTCGAGCAACTGGCGCAGCCGGGCACCCCACCCCAGGTCCGTCAGTCGACCGATGACCCGCCCCGGTTCCGCACCACCGGAGATACGTCCGGACAACCCGATTCCCAGGGAGCCGAGGCCCGTCGGCCACTGTTTGCGCGGGGCGATCTCCACGCCGGGCCGCATGAGCTGATCGCGCACCGTCGACGCCGCCTCGGCATCGACGTCGGCGGTGTAGCGCGCACCCGCACAGTTGTCGCACCGGCCGCAGCCGCGGCCGTCGAGCTCGGGATCGTCGAGTTGGCTGCGCAGGAACACCATTCGGCACTCGGTGGTCGATTGGTAGTCCAGCATGGCCTGCTGCTCGCGCTGCCGCGCGGCGTCCAGGTTGCGGTAGCGCTCCTCGTCGTACGACCACGGCTCGCCGGTGCTGATCCATCCGCCCTTGACGCGGCGCACCGCACCGTCGACGTCCAGCACCTTGAGCACCATCTCGAGCCGCGACCGGTTGAGGTCGACCAACGGTTCCAGGGCCGCGGTGGACAGTGCCCGGTCCGGCTCGAGTTCGCCGATCACCTTGCGGACCAAGGCTTCCGACGGGAAGGCGACCGACGCGAAGTACCGCCAGATGTCGGCATCCTCTTTGCCCGGCAGCAGGATCACCTCGGCGCTGGATGTGGCGCGGCCGGCACGGCCGACCTGCTGGTAGTACGCGATGGGTGACGACGGAGCCCCCAGGTGCACGACGAAGCCCAGGTCCGGTTTGTCGAAGCCCATGCCCAGCGCCGAGGTGGCGATGAGCGCCTTGACCCGGTTGTTCAGCAGGTCGGCTTCCAGCTGTTCGCGTTCGGCGGCCTCGGTGGAACCGGTGTAGGAGGCGACGGTGTGGCCCTGCTCGCGCAGCAGCGCGGCGATGTCGTGGGCCTGCGACACCGTCAGGGTATAGACGATGCCCGAGCCGGGCAGCGAATCCAGATGCGCCGCAAGCCAGGCCGCCCGCTGCGCCGGTCCCCCGGCATGCACCACGGACAGGCGCAGTGATTCCCGGTCCAGGCCACCGCGCAGCACCAGGGTATCGCCGCCCCCGACGCCCAGCTGCGCGGCGACGTCCTGCACCACGCGGTCGTTGGCGGTCGCGGTCGTGGCGAGAACCGGTATGCCCGAACCCAATTCACCGATCAGGGTGCGGATGCGCCGGTAGTCGGGCCGGAAGTCGTGGCCCCAGTCGGAGACGCAGTGCGCCTCGTCGACGACGACCAGGCCGGCATCGGCGGCCAACGCAGGCAGGACGGCGTCGCGAAAATCGGGGTTGTTCAACCGCTCCGGGCTGACCAGCAGCACGTCGAGGTCGCCGGAGGCGACCCGCTGGTGCACCTCGTCCCATTCGGTGACATTGCTGGAGTTGATGGTGGCGGCGCGGACGCCCGCACGTTCGGCTGACGCCACCTGGTTGCGCATCAGAGCGAGCAGCGGCGAGACGATGACGGTCGGGCCGCGGCCGGCGGCCCGCAGCAGCTTGGCGGCGATGAAGTACACCGCGGACTTGCCCCACCCGGTGCGCTGCACCACCAGCGCTCGGCGGCCCTGGACCACCAAGGCCTCGATGGCCACCCACTGGTCGTCGCGCAGCACCGCGCCGGGGCCGGCGAGCTGTTCGAGCAGGGCCTGCGCGTCAGTACGCGTAGGTGTTGCGGGGCTTGGGGATTGGCTCGGCACTGGTCACTTCCATGGTCGGGACGAAATTCGTGGACGGATTGGATGTCCCGGGTACCACCTTGCCCTGCACCTTCAGCCAGGTGTCTTTCGGGTGCGATCCGAGGTCGCCGGTCAGGTGGATGCGGGCCAGTTGCGCGTCGGCGGCGCAACACACGATCACGACGCGGGCCAGGTCGTCGCCCATGGTGAACCCGGTGACGGTGATGGTCCGTCCCTCAAGGCTTTTCGTGGAGTCCGCGGCCGCCCGCAGCACGACCTCCGGCAGCGACACCGCGCCGTCGGCCGGCAGCGGTGGGAAGGCCCGCTTCGGCGGGGCCACCGCGGCGGTGACGGTCTCGGCGCCGACGGCGCTCATCGGCGGCACGCTGACGAACGCGGTCAGCGCCACCGGGATGAGCAGCAGCCATGCCAGCAGTCCGCGGTGGTGATGGCCACCCGGCGGCCCGTGGCGCAGGTCCCGCACCAGGCACACCACAGCGAGCGCCACCAACAGGAGGGCCGCCACGACCAGCCACGGGAACAGCGCTGGTTTCACGAAATTCAGGTAGGTGCCCTTCACCGCGATCAGGCCCGTGCTCAGCCCGATCAACAGCACCAGGATGTTCTGGGTTTCCCGGCTCACGACGCACCCCCGAGCAGCAGCAGCCCGACGGCCGTCGCACAGGCAGTGGCGACCACCAGCGTCACCGGCGCGAATCGCACGGCGAACGGCCGGCCGAACACGCCGGCCTGCATCGCGAACAGCTTGACGTCCACCGCGGGGCCGACCACCAGGAACACCAGGCGCGGCACCAGCGGGACCATGGTCAGGCTGGCCGCGACGAACGCGTCGGCCTCCGAACACAGCGCCAGCACGACGGCCAGCAGCGCCATTGTCACCACGCCGACCACCAGGTTGCCGGCCACCTGCTCGAACACCCACGACGGCACGGCCGCGCGCAGCACCGCCGCCGCACCGGCGCCGACCACCAGATAGGCCGCGGACTGCAGGAAGTCGTGCCGGGCCGCCTCGGTGAAGACGGTGAAGCGCGATGCGCCCTCGTCGTGGTGGGCGGGCAGCGTGCGGGTCACCCATTCGGCGCGGCCCCAGCGCTGCCACAGCAGCCCCATCACCACCGCGGTCAGCAGTGATGCCACACACCGCGCCACCACCATCTGCGGCTGGCCGGGGAAGGCGACGGCCGTCGCCACCAGCACCACCGGGTTGATCGCCGGGGCGGACAGCATGAAGGTCAGGGCGGCCCCGGCCGTCTCCCCGCTGAACAACCGGCGCGCCACGGGCACCGAGCCGCATTCGCAACCGGGCAGCGCGGCACCGCCGACACCCGCCACCGCCACCGCGAGCGCCGGCCGGCGCGGCAGCAGGCGGGCCAGCCGCTCCGGGGTGAGATATGCGGCCACGAGGCCACTGACGATGACGCCCAGCACCAGGAACGGCAGGGCCTGCACGAAGACGCCGCAGAACACCGTGGCCGCGGCGGCCAGGCGGGCATGGTCGGTCAGGACACCGCTGACCCAGGAACCCGACAGCGCCAGTGCGGTGAGGGCGATGAGCAGCAGTTCCATCGACCCGGCCCGCCGCCGGCGCTCCGGCGCCAGTGTGGATTCGTCCCCGGCCATGCGCCCATCTTGCCGGGCAAGTCTGACAAGTCGCTCGCTACGTCGCTTGTGGCTGGGTCGGGACGACCGGGATCCGGCCCGCGCTCGCGCCGCCGTCGACCGCCAGATCCGCGCCCGTCATGTACGACGACGCGTCCGATGCCAGGAACGCCACCACTTCGGCGACTTCCTCGGGCGCACCGACGCGGGTGAGCGGCGCACCCGGGTGCCCGCCGAGCCCGCGTTCGATCGGCAGGTGCGCCACCATCGGGGTGTCGATCATGCCGGGGTAGACGGTGTTGACCCGAATCCCCATGGGGCCCAATTCGATTGCGGCGACCTTGGAGAATCCGCGCAGACCCCACTTGGACGCGCCGTAGGCGCTGTAGCCGGCCAGCCCCTGCAGGCCGGCCTGTGAGGACACATTGATGATCGAGCCGCCGCCGACGGCCCGCATGGGTTCGACGACGGCCTTGGTACCCAGGAACGGACCGATCAGGTTGACGCGCAGCTGCCGCTCCCACGATTCGGCGGTGTGGTCCAGGAGCGGTTCGACGGTGCAGATCGCCGCGTTGTTCACCAGCGCGTCGATGCGGCCGAACTCAGACAGGGCGAGCTCGACCGTTGTCCGCCAGTCGCTTTCGCTGCCGACGTCGTGCCGCTGGAAGCGGGCGGCGGCGCCGATCGACGCGGCGACCGCCTCGCCCTCGTCGACCAGGACGTCGGTGAGCACCACCTGCGCGCCCAGCGCGGCGAACAGCCGCGCTTCGGCCTCACCCTGACCACGCGCTGCGCCGGTGATGATCGCGACCTTGCCGGCCAGGTTCATGACTAGTCGCTGTCCTGGTCGATGCCGGTCAGCATGAGCTCGGAGACCCGGCGCGGGGTCTCGGTGAGGTATGCCATGGCCGCGATGCGCTTGGGCAGGATGACGTGCTTCTTCTCCTTCTCGACGGCATCGGCGATGGCCTCGGCGACCATGTCGGCGTCCAGTGGCTCCTGCGGGATCATCCGGAACTTGAGCGACCGTTCGATGGTGCGGCGCGCCGGCCCGAACGACCGGATGTGATCGATCATGTCGGTCTTGACCTCACCGATCTGCACCAGCGTGGTGTTGACCGGTTTGTTGCGCAGCTCGGAGCGGATACCGGCGGTGAAGTGGCTGAGCCCGGCCTTGGAGGCGCCGTACAGGGTGACGCCGGGCCCGGTCGAGATGGCGCCCATCGAGGACACGTTCACGATGTGGCCGCGGCCGCGCTTGATCATCAGCGGCATCGCCTGGCGGCACAGCTCCATGGGGGCAATCAGGTTGACCTGCAACAGGTCTCGCACATCCGCCGACGACGCCTCATAGAAGCGCCCGACCCGGTCCACACCGGCGTTGTTGATGATGACGTCGACGGGACCGTCGGCCTCGACACGGCCGATCAGCTGCTCGACCGCCGCCGGATCCATCAGGTCAGCGGGATATGCCTTGCCGCCCAACTCCTTTGCGAGCTCTTCGAGCTGCTCGGCGTTGCGCGCGACGAGTGCGACGTCGGCACCGCGGCGCGCCATCGCCTGCGCGATGTTCCTGCCCAGACCACGGCTGGCACCGGTGACCAGAACCCGGCTGTTCCTCAGTTGCATATCCCTACTCCATTCAGTCAGACACCGACCCGGCGGAGCCCTCGGGCTCCGCGTCGCGACGCCGAGTCAGCTCATGGTGAGCACGCTAAACGGGGTGTGAGCCGAAATTCAGAGGTAGTTCCCGATCAACGAGACAACATGTCCGCTGGCTCACATTTTTGGCCTCATAGTGATGTATGCGACGTTTATCGGGCGAGGACAACAGCTTCCTGGCGTGGGAGAGTGCCGTCCAGCCGCAGCACACCATCAAGGCCGTCGTACTCGATCCGGCCCAGGGCCACGAGCCCATCTCCTTCGAGGCCGTGCGCGCCGCACTGCCCGGTCTCGTCGACCGCGTCGAACCCCTGCAGTGGCAGCTGATGTCGCCGCGGTTCGGTGCCGGCCGGCCGTGGTGGATCACCCGCGCCCGCGGCGACTTGAACTACCACATGAAGCGCGCCACCGCCGCCGCACCGGGAACCGATCGCGAGCTCGGCGCGGAGATCGCCAAACTCTTCGAAGAGCCGCTCGACCGGGACCGCCCGGCCTGGCAGATGTGGTACATCGACGGTCTGGCGGACGGCCGCGTCGCGCTCGTGCTGAAGATCCACCACGCGGTGGCCGACGGCATGGCATCGCTGAACCTGCTCGAGCAGTTCTACAGCCAGGACCCCACCGACCGGCTGCCCGAGCCGTCGGCCCGCCCGGCGCCTGACGAGCACCGGCCACCGACCGCCGAGTGGCTGCCGATGGTGGCGCGCCAACAGGTCAGGTCGCTGACCAAATTCCCGAAGGTCCTGGCGCGCACGGCGAAGGTCACGCGCACCATCCAGAACCGGCAGAAGGCGGGCAAGCCCGGTTACGCCGAGGCCTTCATCCCGCCGGCCCTGCCGTTCAACGAGCCGCTGACCGCCCGGCGCGGCTTTGCGTTCGTCAATGTCGAGATGGATCAGATCAAGCGGGTGTCGAAGGCGTTCGGCGTGAGCGTCAACGACGTCTTCCTCGCCATGTGCAGCACCGTCCTTCGCGAGTACCAGGCGTCCCGCGGCCCCGTCGGCGACGACACCATGACCGCCGTGGTGCCGGTGTCGATGCGCCCGCAGGATGGCGACCGGTGGGGTAACAAGGTCGCCCGCTGGAACGTCGAACTCGCGACCAACATCGCCGATCCGGTGGCGCGGCTGAAAGCCATCTCGGCGAACACCGCCACGGCCCGCGAGGTACAGAGCGAGCGTGACGCCTGGCTGCAGCACGACTGGATGGAGTACTGGCCGCTGTTCAAGGTCTACTCACGGGTGTTGCCGACCATCGGGGCGAAGGTCAAGAAGCGCCCGATGTTCAGCATGATCGCGTCGAACATGCGTGGCCCGCAGCAGACGCTGTACTTCGGCGGCGCCCCGGTCGAGAAGCTGATCTCGACCGGCCCGCTGGTCTTCCCGATGGGCATGAACATCACCGGCTGGAGCTACGAAGGCGGCATGCAGATCTGCGTGCTCACCTGTACTGACCAGGTCAAGGATCCGCAGGCCATCGCCGACCGGCTGCCGGCGGCACTGGCCGAGCTGGTGGCCCGCTGCGAGACCGCGACGGATTCCGTCACCAGCTGACCCGGCAACGCAAAACGCCGGCCGTCCCTTTCGGGACGACCGGCGTTTTGTTGTGGTCGAGGCGGGCAATTACGTCACCCTCGCCGCGCGTGAGCGTGCGCAGAATGTACGCGAAACACGGTGTGTCGCGGTACAAACACGGCCGCTCGCGGGAAGTGGGTCAGGCCTTACCCTCGGCACGCTCGCGCTGGATCTCGAGAGCGATGTCGATCAGCTGGTCCTCCTGGCCACCGATCAGCTTGCGCTGGCCGACGCGGAGCAGCAGCTCGTGGGCGGGCACGCCGTAGCGTTCGCCCTGGCGCACCGCGTGCTTGAGGAAGCTCGAGTACACGCCCGCGTAGCCCATCACCAGTGCGTTGCGGTCCAGCAGGCACTCGGCCGGCATTGCCGGGGCGACAACCTCTTCCGCGGCGTCCGCGATGTCGAAGAAGTCGATGCCAGTCTTGACGCCGATCTTGTCGAACACGCCGACCAGCGCCTCGACCGGCGCATTACCGGCACCGGCACCGAACCGGCGGCACGAACCGTCGATCTGCTTGGCACCCGCACGCACGGCCTCGACCGAATTGGCAACGCCCAGACCGAGATTCTCATGACCGTGGAAACCGACCTGCGCGTCGTTGCCGAGTTCGGCGACCAGCGCGCCGACGCGGTCGGCGACACCTTCGAGCACCAACGCACCCGCGGAGTCCACCACGTAGATGCACTGGCAGCCGGCGTCGGCCATGATGCGGGCCTGCGCGGCCAGCTTCTCGGGAGAGATGGTGTGGCTCATCATCAGGAAGCCCACGGTCTCCAGGCCCAGTTCGCGGGCGAAGCCGAAGTGCTGGATCGAGACGTCGGCCTCGGTGCAGTGCGTGGCGATGCGGCAGATCGAGCCGCCGTTGCCCTGCGCGATCCGGATGTCTTCCTTGGTGCCGACACCCGGCAACATCAGGAAGGCGATCTTGGCGTTCTTCGCGGTCTCGGCCGCGATGGTGATCAGCTCCTGCTCCGGGGTCTTGGAGAACCCGTAGTTGAAGCTCGAACCACCGAGTCCGTCGCCGTGGGTCACCTCGATGACCGGGACGCCGGCGTTGTCGAGGGCGCCGACGATGGCGCGCACCTCGTCAGCGGTGAACTGGTGGCGCTTGTGGTGCGAACCGTCGCGCAACGACGTGTCCGTCATCCGGACGTCCCAGGCGGCGTCGAAGAAGATGTCTCCGGGCTGAAGTGCAGTGCTCATGCGTTCGCTCCCACGATTTCCTTGGCGATCTCTTCGCCCACCTTGGTGGCCGCAGCGGTCATGATGTCCAGGTTTCCAGCGTAGGTCGGCAGGTAGTCGCCGGCACCTTCCACCTCGACGAAGATGCTGACGACATGCTGGCCACCGTTGACCACCGACGGCTCGTCGAACTGCGGCTCGTTGAGCAGCCGGTAACCGGGCACGTACGTCTGCACCTCGGCGACGACGTCCTTGACCGACTGCGTGATGGCAGCGTGGTCGGCATCTTCGGGGATGGCGCAGAAGATGGTGTCGCGCATGATCATCGGCGGCTCGGCCGGGTTCAGGATGATGATGGCCTTGCCGTCGCGAGCGCCACCGATGTTGCGCACACCGGCGCTGGTGGTCTTGGTGAACTCATCGATGTTGGCCCGGGTGCCGGGGCCGGCCGACGCCGACGACACCGACGCCACGATCTCGGCGTAGGGCACGCCGCCCTGCGCCTCGACGGCACGCGACACGGCATAGACCATCGGGATGGTGGCCTGGCCACCGCACGTGACCATGTTGACGTTCATCGAATCCAGGTGCGCCCGCAGGTTGGCCGGCGGGATGACGCCGGGGCCGACGGCGGCCGGGGTCAGGTCGATGGCCCGGATGCCGGCTTCCTCGTACCGCGGCGCGTACGCCTTGTGCACGTAGGCGCTGGTGGCCTCGAAGATGAAATCGGGCTTCTCGCTCTGTGCCAGCAGCCAGTCCGCCCCTTCGGCGCTGGTCTCCAGACCCAGCTTGCGGGCGCGGGCCAGGCCCTCGCTCTCCGGGTCGATACCGATCATCCAGCGCGGCTCGAGCCAGTCCGACCGCAGCAGCTTGTACAGCAGGTCAGTACTGATGTTTCCCGAGCCGACGATCGCGACGCTCGCTTTGGACGGCATGCTCACTCCTCTATAGAAACTTGGGTATTACGCGAAAGACAGGTGGACAGAACCCAATCCGGCGAATTCGGCGACGAAGTCGTCACCCGGCTTGGCATCGAACGCCCGCATGCAGGCGCCCGGCAGCACCACGTCGCCGGCCTTGAGACGCACGCCGAACTGGTCGACCTTGCGGGCCAGCCAGGCGACCGCCGTCACCGGGTTGCCGAGCACCGCGTCGCTGCGGCCCTCGCCCAGCACCTCGCCGTTGCACTTGAGCACGGCGTCGATGTTCCGGATGTCGATGTCCTTCGGGGACACCCGCTCCTTACCCAGCACCCAGCCGGCCGAGGACGCGTTGTCGGCGATGGTGTCGCACAACTTGACCTGCCAGTTGGTGATGCGGGTGTCGATCAGCTCGATGGCCGGCGCGAACGCGGCGGTGGCGGCCAGCACGTCGTCCTCGGTGCAGCCGGCGCCGGGCAGATCGTCGGCCAGCACGAACCCGACCTCGACCTCGACCCGCGGCAACAGGTACTTCGAGGTCAGCACGGGCTGGTCCTCGAATACCTGCATGTCGTCGAGGAGGTGCCCGTAGTCGGGTTCGTCCACATTCATCATTTTCTGCATGGCCTCGCTGGACAGACCAACCTTGTGTCCCACCACGCGGGCACCTTCCGCGACCCGCTGACGAATGTTGATCAGCTGGATCTCGTACGCGTCGACGACGTCGATGTCGGCGTAGGTGTCGGTCATCGGCGACATCGCGACCCGGCTGCGCTCGGCTTGGGCCAGCGCGGCGGCGAGCTCGGCACGCACGTTGTCGGACAGCATTCGTGAATTCCCCTAACTTCATGGACCGGCGCAGTTGTCCACAGGCCGGGCAATTCTATAACGTGTTCTACATGACTGGACAGGAGTACGACGTTGTCGTCGTCGGCAGCGGTGCAGCCGGTATGGTCGCCGCCCTCACCGCAGCCCATCAGGGCCTTTCGACAGTAGTCGTTGAAAAGGCCCCACACTATGGAGGTTCCACTGCGCGGTCAGGTGGCGGCGTCTGGATCCCGAACAATGAGATTTTGCAGCGTGCGGGGGTAAAAGACACCCCGGAAGCGGCCCGCACCTACCTGCACAAGATCGTCGGCGACGTGGTGCCCGCAGAGAAGATCGACACCTACCTGCAGCGCGGCCCCGAGATGCTGTCGTTCGTCCTGAAGAACTCGCCGCTGAAGCTGTGCTGGGTACCGAATTACTCCGACTACTACCCGGAGGTCGAGGGCGGCCGCGCCGGCGGACGGTCCGTCGAGCCCAAGCCGTTCAACGCCAAGAAGCTCGGCGCCGACATGGACGGCCTGGAGCCGGCCTACGGCAAGGTGCCGTTGAACATGGTTGTGATGCAACAGGATTACGTGCGGCTCAACCAGCTCAAGCGCCACCCGCGCGGCGTGCTGCGCAGCCTCAAGGTCGGTATCCGGGCCACCTGGGCCGGCCTCACGGGCAAGAACCTGGTCGGCATGGGCCGCGCCCTGATCGCCCCGCTGCGCATCGGCCTGCAGCAGGCCGGTGTCCCGGTGCAACTGAACACCGCACTGACCGACCTGTACTACGAGAACGGCCGGGTTGCGGGCATCTATGTCCGTGACACCAACGCTCCGGAAAGCGCTGAGCCGCAACTGATCCGGGCCCGCCGTGCGGTGATCCTCGGCAGCGGTGGCTTCGAGAAGAACCAAGAGATGCGCACCAAGTACCAGCGCCAGCCGATCACCACCGACTGGACCGTCGGCGCCAAGGCCAACACCGGCGACGGCATCCTGGCCGCCGAAAAGCTCGGCGCCGCACTGGAAATCATGGAAGACGCCTGGTGGGGCCCGACGGTGCCGCTGCCCGACAACCCGTGGTTCGCCCTGTCCGAGCGCAACTCCCCCGGCTCCATCATCGTGAACATGAACGGCAAGCGGTTCATGAACGAATCCATGCCGTATGTCGAGGCCTGCCACCACATGTACGGCGGCCAGTACGGCCAGGGCGAGGGCCCCGGCGAAAACGTGCCGGCGTGGCTGCTCTTCGACCAGCAGTACCGCAACCGCTACATCTTCGCGGGTCTGCAGCCGGGACAACGCATTCCGAGGAAGTGGACCGAGGCCGGCGTCGTCGTCAAGGCCGACACCATCGAGGAACTGGCAGAGCTCACCAACCTGCCCGTCGACGAACTCAAGGCCACCATCGAACGCTTCAACGGCTTCGCGCGCAGCGGTGTCGACGAGGACTTCGGTCGCGGCAACAGCGCGTACGACCGGTACTACGGCGACCCGACCAACAAGCCGAACCCCAACCTGGGCGAGATCAAGCACGGCCCGTTCTACGCGGCCAAGATGGTGCCCGGCGATCTCGGCACCAAGGGCGGCATCGTCACCGACATCCACGGCCGCGCGCTGCGCGAGGACGGCTCGGTGATCGAGGGCCTGTACGCGTCTGGCAATGTCAGTGGTCCGGTGATGGGCCACACCTACCCCGGCCCCGGCGGGACCATCGGCCCCGCCATGACCTTCGGATACCTCGCGGCACTGCACGTGGCAGGAAAGGGCTGACATGCCGATCAATCTCGACGAGGCCATCGGGGCCGAACTCGCACCCGTCGAATTCTCGTGGAGCAGCAGCGATGTGCAGCTGTACCACCTCGGCCTGGGCGCCGGCGCCGATCCGATGAGCGAGCGCGAGCTGCGCTACCTGATCGACGACAAGCCGCAGGTGCTGCCGACCTTCGGCAACGTGGCGCAGAGCTTCCACGAGACCAAAGCGCCGACCGTCAAGTTCCCCGGCATCGACATCGAGCTGAGCCGGGTGCTGCACGCCAGTGAGGCCATCTACACCGACGCTCCCATCCCGCCGTCGGGCACGGGCCGCGCCGTCACGAAGTTCACCGAGATCTGGGACAAGGGCAAGGCCGCGGTCATCTGGTCGGAGACCACCGTGACCACCCTCGACGGCGCTCCCCTGTGGAAGCAGAAGCGGTCCATCTTCGCCCGCGGCGAGGGCGGCTTCGGCGGCGATCGTGGCCCGTCGACCTCGGCCGCCGAGCCCGACCGGGCACCGGACCTGCAGATCTCGCTGCCGACGCTGCCGCAGCAGGCTCTGCTGTACCGGCTCTGCGGTGACCGCAACCCGCTGCACTCGGACCCGGCATTCGCCAAGGCCGCCGGCTTCGACCGCCCGATCCTGCATGGCCTGTGCACCTACGGCATCGGCTGCAAGGCCATCGTCGACAACGTGCTCGACGGCGACGCCGGCCGCGTCCGGTCCTACGGCGCGCGCTTCGCGGGCACCGTGATCCCGGGTGAAACCTTGCAGGCCAACCTTTGGCGTGACGGTGAACGAATCACCGGCGTGCTGACGGCGCCGAGCCGAGACAACGTCGTCGTGCTTGCTGGAATCGAGCTCACCGCGTCCTGACCAGGACGTATTCGGAATCGGCCGCCTATTCGGCGGCCGATTCCGGCAAACCAGGGCCGGCGGTCGGGTCGCCGACGGCGCGTCAACCTCTATCCACAGCTGACGCTTAACCTGCTAGCTTTCGTAGTAGTCAGTAATTATCCAATTACTCGTGACTCAACTTCCGTGGGGGAAGCCGCCCGTCGGACGACTTGGAGACAAAGGAGCCACATCATCATGAGTACCCGCAAGATCACCATCGCCATCGGCGCAGCCGCCGCATTCGGCCTGATCGCGACACCGTTCGCAGTGGCCGACCCCGCCCAGCCCGCAGGGGTGACGTCCGCCCCCACCACGGTGGCGTTCGGTTCGGACGGCAAGCTCGTAGACGGGAACACCGTCGCGGAATGGCAGATCAGCAACCTCAAGCCCAGCACCGATGTGCTCTCGCAGCACCTCAACGGCACGCTGTGGGA
The DNA here is from genome assembly GCF_045311035.1 of Mycobacterium sp. SMC-13. Lineage (NCBI taxonomy): Bacteria > Bacillati > Actinomycetota > Actinomycetes > Mycobacteriales > Mycobacteriaceae > Mycobacterium > Mycobacterium sp. SMC-13. The sequence continues at coordinate 37,412 of NZ_JBJIAI010000019.1, read as the reverse complement.
AGCCACAGCGGAGTACAAGGCCGAGCGCGGCAACTCGCAGCCGTTCGTGCCGAACCTGAACGCCCGCACCGCGACCGGCGAGAACTACCGCGTGCTGTGGGGCGCTGCCACTCCGCAGGGCATCAACCCCGCCGGCCTCGCCGAAGGGCAAGAGTCCAAGGGCAAGATCTACTTCGACGTGACGGGCGCCGCGCCGACCAGCGTCGTGTACACCGACGGGGACCGCGAAGTGATCAAGTGGCAGGGCACTGAACCCGCCACGGGTACCGCGCCGGCCGCCGCCCCCGCTCGTGGCACTGCGCCGGTGACCACGCCGGCCCCGGCTGCCGCCCCCGCCGCCGCTCCTGCTGCCGCCCCGGCGGCTGCTCCCGCCGGTCTCGGCAGCGCCGTGCCCGGCGCCACCCCGGCCGGTGCTGTTCCGGCCGCCACCGGCACGCAGCCTCCGGCCGGCACCACCACCGGTGCGGTCCCGGCGGCGACGCCGAACGGTGAGACGCCTGCCGCCACCCCGGCCGGCACCCCGGCTCCGGCTGGTACTCCGGCGGTTGCTCCGGCTCCGGCCGGCACCCCGGGCGCCGACGCTCCGGCTCCGGCCGGTGCCCAGGTTCCGGCGGGCACCCCGGCCGGTACCCCCGCGGGCACCCCGGCGACGGCTCCGGCCGCCGGCCCGGCTCCCGAGGCGGCTCCGGTTCCCACCGCCGCCGAAAGCGGCCCGGGCACCGCTGCCACCGCCGGTGGCGCCGTCTCGCAGGCTCCGCTGACCCCGGCGCCGGCTCCGGCACCGAGCCAGGCCATCGCCGGCCAGCCCGCCTCCAGCGCGGGTCAGGGCACCGCCACCCCGGCCGGTAACCAGCAGGCCGCGCCGGCTGCGCCTGCTGCGCCGGTCACCCCGACCCCGGCACCGGCACCGGCCTCCTGACGGACAACGAAATTGGGGCCAGTCGCGATCATCGCGACTGGCCCCAATTTCGTTGTCCGGCTTGTTATTCAGTAACTACATCTGACGGCCGACGTCGCCGCCGCGCTGCGGCGGCGGAGCCACGGGGGCGACGGGCGCCGGCCCCGCGGTGTGCGAACCCGCGCTGGGACCGGCCACCGGCGGCGCCGCCGGAGCCGGAGCGGACGTGTGCCGACGGGAGTCGCGGGCGTCCTGCTGGGCCTCCCGGCGATCCTGCTGAGACTGCCGGTTGTCCTGCTGTTGCTGGCGCGCGTCCTGCTGGGATTGCCGGTCGTTCTGCTGGTTCTCCCGGGCGTCCTGCTGCGCCTGACGCTGCTCGGGCGACATGGGGGCACCGCCGCCGGCCGGCCCGCCGGGCTGACCCTCCGGAGGCTCCCCGCCGGGCATGCCGCTTTCCTTGCCGCCGCCCTTGCCCATGGCCTGCTGGATCATCTGACCGAACTGGCCCGCTTGCTGGCCCATCTGGCCCAGACCGCCACCCTGGCCGGCCATCTGGCCTGCCTGCTGACCCATCTGCCCGAGCTGGCCGAGCATCTGACCCATCTGGCCGACGCCCTCCCCGCCCTTGCTGTCGGCGTTGTCGTAAGCCGACTGGGCCATGCCGACCTTGCCGGAGAACATGCCCTCCTTGGCCTGCAACGAGGCCACATTGGCGGTCATGTCGGCTGCCATGGCCGGCAGGATCGCGGCGATGGTCGCGCTCATGGCGTCCTCGCCGGGCTGGATCATCGGCATGTCAGGCAGCTCGACGGAAGCCGTGTTCCAGCTGATGTTGTCCGGTGTCTGCATCATCGACATCAGATATCCCCCCTACTCACCAGTCGTCGTCGATGTCTTCGTCATAGGAACCGTGGTCCAGTGCCTCGGGTACCGCGAGCTGGGTGATGCGGCCCCCGCCGCCACCTTCGCGGTGCCCCATGCCGCCCATGGCGCCCATCGCGCCACCGGCACCTGCGGCGGCGGCGACCGGAGCCAAGCCACCGGCGCCCATGCCGCCCGCGGCACTGGCCGGCATCACGCCGGGCCCAGCCGGGCCGGGGCCGACCATCTTGGCCAGCAGCGGCGTCTGCACGGAGGCCGCACCCACACCGCCACCGCCACCGCCGGGCATGCCGCCCTTCATCAGGCCCGCGCCATGAGCCGCGCCGGAACCGCCGGCCAGCGGATGGTTCGAGAACGCACCGAACGGCGAGGCGCCGAGGCCGGCCTTGCCCTGCCCGCCGCCCTGGAACAGGGACGTCAACTGCTGCAGTGGCTGCGAAAGTTGTTGCAGCGGTTGCATTGCCTGCTGCGGCAGCTGCCCGAGCATCTGCGGGAGCTGACCGGCCATCTGCATCATCTGGCCCATCATCTGGCCCATCTGGTCGCCGCCCTTGCCCGCCGACTCCGCGGTCTTCTGCGCGGTCTGCGCCACCTGCGGCGGCACGCCGGCCGTCGGGATGCTCGGCGGTGCGCCGACGAAGTTGGCCACCTCGGTGGCACTGGCCGTCACCGCGGCGATGTTCTGTGACAGGCCCATCTTGATGCGGCTCTGGATCAGCTCCTGCACGTTGGGGAACGGCGCCGCCGACAGGGCCATGCACTCCGCCTGCACTTCCTCGGCGGTGGCGTTGACCAGGTTCTTGGTCTTGATGACCGCGGCCACCATGGACTGCAGCTTGGCGGCGATGGCCGCCGCCTGCGCGCCGTTGGCCTCATGACCGCCGATGATGGTGCCGGCCTCACCCGCGGCCGCCAGCGACGCCGCGCCCTGCCACTGATCGGTCAGATTCATCAGCTGGCTGGTCTGCTGCGGCACCACGGATCCGCTGATCTTGGTGGCCAGCTTCGTGTAATGGGCGGCCGCTTCTTCGAGCTGTTCCTCATTGACGTTGGGCCATCCCGGCCCCGTGACCGTCTGCGATCCGAACGGACTGCTGTCCGGCTGAATCCCCATAGACACGGCCCCCTTCCCCAGACATACCGCGTCGGTTCGAGCCTACCGCCCCGACGGCTACCCACCCGACGCGAACTGACGGTCCGGATTCGGCTGATCCTGCCGGGCGAGCAACCGGGCATAGCCGGTTCCCATGGCCAGCAGCACCAGGCCCACGACGATGAACACCGCCACCCGGAACATGCCGTTCAGGGTCCCGAGATCGAACAAGAACAGCTTGGTCATCGCCGCGGCCACCAGCGCCAGCCCGCCGCCGATGGGCAGTGATCGCTGCGCCTTCGGCCGGCGGGCCGCGTACCCGAACAACGCCGCCGCGACCGCGATCCAGCCGATGGTCGCGACCATGTGACCCGCGAAGAACCCGCCCTTGACGCCGCCGATCAGCGCGCCGGCGGTGACGGTCGCCATGGTGGACGCGTACGCGGCGACCACGACCGCGCCTGCCCACATCAGCCGCACCTCGTCGTCGTCACGCCGGCCGGTCCACGACCACACGACGGCGACCGCACTGGCGATCGCAAGGATGCTGGAGATGACGGTGGACACCGCGCTGTGGGTGTTCAGCTCCACCGCGCGGAACAGCAGGTCCGGCGGCGAGTAGCTGAGGTAGACGGCCCCACCGACGGCGCCGAATCCGGCAGCCACCCAGCGGGCGATCGCGTCGCGACGCCCGGCGACGGCCACCACGACGGACATCGCGAGCAGCACCGCGCCGCCGGTCCTACCGTCGAAGGCCACCAATACCGCGACCAGCGCGCAGACGGCCGATGTCGCCGCCCAGATCCGCCGCACCACATCAGCGACGCCGGGCAGTCGGTTGCCGGCCAGCACGACGGCCAGGAACAGGGCCGCCACCGCGGCGATGATCGACGCGGCGATCACCGGACGGACCACCGCCGAGATGAACAGCACCGGCACCGCGCCGCCTGCCGTGGCCAGGGCCAGCAGCGAGCGGTTGGCGGTCTTGGGCAACAGGGTCAACGCGCCCCCGACGGCCAGCACGGCTGCCGCCGCGCAGGCACCGGCGAGACCCGGATTCCGGTGGGTGCCGAATGACGCCGAGGCCAGTGCCACCAACAACGGAAAGGTGCAGACGGCGGTCCGGGCCACGAACATCGCGACCCAATCCTTGCCGATTTGCACCGGCAGCGACGCCGCGGACAGCGCCAGCATGAACCCGATCAGCAGCAGCGAGACGCCGTCGGCCACCACGGGCGCCAGCACGGCCAGCGGCACCAGCACCAACAGCGCGAGTTGCTGCGAATCCCAGCGCCGCGCCAGGGTCAGCCCGCCGCCGCCGATCACCGCCGCGAGCACCAAACCGACCGGCGCAGAAAGCCATTCGTAAATCGTGGTGACCGCGACGACGTCGATGTACGCCGCGGCGATACCGGTGGCGGCCAGGGCGACCGCGCCCACCGTGCCGCCGGGCCGCGTCTTCAGGCGAGTCGCCCCGACCACCAGACCGGCCGCCAGGACCGCCCCTGCGCCGACCCGGAACTCGGGCCGCAACAGCCCGGCCTGCGCGGCGAGCACCAGCAGCAGGGCGACGCCGATCAACGTCACCGCGACACCGGCGGCCGCCAGCGCCTTGCCGATCCAGCCGTCCGAGCGCTCGGGCCGCGGCGGCTGCTGCTGGGGCTGCTGGGGCGCGGCCTGTGCCGGCTGCCAATACTGTTGCGGCGCGGCGTATCCGACGGGCTGCGCGGCCGGCTGCTGGTATGCCATCGACCGATCGAGCTCGGTGAGGCAGGCCGAGACCCATGCCAGGTGATGGGAGATCGCTGCGACATCCTGCGAGAGCCGGGCAACCATCGCCCGCTGCGGTTCGGTCATGCAGGTCATCATCGCGCCGAGCCACGCGAGTTCGGATGAGTAGGACTACCCCTTTTGACGCAGAACTGCCCCTCTTCTTTCGAAAGGGGCAGTTCGCGAGCGGGATGATTCAGCCCAGGATCAGGCCTGACGTCGGAACACCGGTGCCGGCGGTGACGAGCACGTGCTCGACATCGGGCACCTGGTTGACCGACGTGCCGCGCAGCTGGCGGACGCCCTCGGCGATGCCGTTCATGCCGTGGATGTACGCCTCACCGAGCTGACCGCCGTGCGTGTTGATCGGCAGCTTGCCGCCCAGCTCGATCGCACCGTTCGCGATGAAGTCCTTCGCCTCACCCTTGCCGCAGAAACCGAGCTCCTCGAGCTGGATCAGCGTGTACGGGGTGAAGTGGTCGTAGATCACCGCGGTCTGAATGTCATTGGGCGTCAAGCCACTCTGACCCCACAACTGCTTGCCGACCAGGCCCATCTCGGGCAGACCGAGCTCGTCACGGTAGTACGAGTACATGGTGAACTGATCCTCACCAGCAGCCTGTGCCGCCGCCTCGACGACGACCGGGCGCTGCTTGAGGTCCTTGGCGCGCTCGGGCGTGGTGACGACGATCGCCACGCCGCCGTCGGTCTCCTGGCAGCAGTCCAGCAGGCGCAGCGGCTCGGCGATCCACCGTGAGTTCTGATGGTCCTCGATGGTGATCGGCTTGCCGTAGAAGTGCGCCTTCGGATTGGTCGCCGCGTGCTTGCGGTCGGCCACCGACACGGCACCGAAATCGGCACTCGTGGCGCCGTATTCGTGCATGTACCGCTGCGCGACCATGGCCACCGAGGCGGCCGGCGTGCTCAGGCCGTGCGGGTAGGACCAGCTGTACTCGACACCGCGGGAGTCGGCGTTGACGGTCAGGCCCGTCATCACCTGGCCGAAGCGGAACTCCGAACGCTCGTTGAAAGCGCGGTATGCCACAACGACTTCGGCGATACCGGACGCCACCGCCAGCACGGCCTGCTGCACGGTCGCCGCCGCGGCGCCGCCGCCGTAGCCGATCTGGCTGAAGAACTTCAGCTCCCCGATGCCGGTGGAGCGGGCCACCGCGGTCTCCAGGTTGGAGTCCATGGTGAAGGTCACCAGGCCGTCGACGTCCTCGGGCGACAGGCCCGCATCGTTCAGTGCGTCGGTGACCGCCTCGGCGGCCAGCCGCAGTTCACTGCGGCCGGAGTTCTTGGAGAAGTCCGTCGCGCCGATACCGGCGATGACGGCCTTGCCGGAGATGCTCACTGCGCGGCTCCCATCGTCAGCGTGGAGGTGGCGATGACGTGATCACCAAGGCTGTTGCTGCCCACCACTTTCAGCGTCACCAGGTCGCCTTCGACAGCGGTCACCTCACCACGGAAGGTGATGGTGTCGTAGGCGTACCACGGCACCCCGAGGCGCAGCTTGATCGACTTGATGATGGCGTTCGGGCCCGCCCAGTCGGTGACGTAACGCCCCACCAGACCGGTGTCGGTCAGGATGTTGACGAAGATGTCCTTGGAGCCCTTGGCCTGGGCCTTGTCCCGGTCGTGGTGCACGTCCTGGTAGTCCCGCGTGGCGATCGCCGTCGAGACGATGAACGTCGGGTCACCGTAGATCGAGAGTTCGGGCAGCTTGGTGCCCACGGCGGTGTTCACAGCGGCGGCGGTCACTTGGCGGCCTCCCAGGCGTACAGACTCCAGGCCGGACTGACATCGCTGTCCGGGAAGTCGAGGAACGTTGCGCTGACCGGCATTCCGATCTTCACGTCGTCATGCTCGACGCCGCGCAGCTCACCGAGCATGCGCACACCCTCTTCGAGTTCGACGAGCGCGATGATGAACGGCAGGCTGCGGCCGGGCACCTTCGGCGCGTGGTGCACGACGTAGCTGAACACCGTGCCCCGGCCCGACGAGACGACATAGTCGATCGGGGCATCCTTGTCCTGCCAGATCGCGGGCACCGGCGGGTGCTGCAGCGAGCCGTCGGGCCGCTTCTGAATCCGCAGTTCGTGCGCGTTGACGCCGTCCCAGAAGAACTGGGTGTCGCGCGACGATGCCGGGCGCATCAGCTTGTCGGGGTCCAGATCGGCTGGGATGGAACCGGTTTCGGCGGCTTCTTTACCTTGCTTGTTGGCCGGCAGGAACTTCATGATGCGCCAGTCCATGTCGGCGACTTCCTCGTCACCGACATGCCAGCGGATCTTCTGGTTGACGAAGTAGCCCTCGCCCAGCGCCGTCTGCTTCGGACCGACCACGTCGGTGACCTCGGCACTGATGCTGACGCGTTCGCCCGGCTGCAGGTAGCGGTGATAGGTCTGGTCGCAGTTGGTGGCGACGACGCCGACGTACCCGGCGTCGTCGAACAACTTCATGATCCGGGCCAGCGGATCGTCGTCGGACCGGGTGCGGCCCAGGCCCATCATGGTCCAGACCTGGATCATGGCGGGCGGCGCCACGATGCCGGGGTGCCCGGCGGCCTTGGCGGCCTCCTCGTCGACGTAGATCGGGTTCTTGTCGCCGATCGCGTCGACCCAGTGGTGAATCATGGGCTGGTTCACCGGATCCCGGCTCAGGGTCGGCTTGCTGCGCCCGGATGCGACGATCTCGTCGATACCGGCCTGAAGATCAGTCATCGATCGCCCTCCTACCGCGAGACCCGCGGCACCTTGAGGCCCGATGCGGCGATCATCTCGCGCATGACCTCGTTGACCCCGCCACCGAACGTGATGACCAAGTTGCGCTTGGCCATGGTGTCCAGCCACTGCAGCACCTTGGCGGTGTGCTGGTCGGCAGGGTTGCCGAAGCGTCCCACGACCTCTTCCGCCAGCCGGCTCACTTCCTGAATGCGCTCGGTGGAAAAGACTTTCGTCGCGGCCGCATCGGCGACGGCGATGTTCTCACCGGACGAGGCGACCTGCCAGTTGAGCAGTTCGTTGAGCCGCATGATCGTCTTGATCTGCCCCAGCAGCCGCTTGGCCTCCGGATTGTCCAGCGGGACAACGCCATCGGAGCCGGGCTGGGAGGCCCAGCCGTGCACCTGCTCGTAGATGCCCGCCACGCGACCGGCCGGTCCCAGGCCGACACGCTCGTGGTTGAGCTGAGTGGTGATGAGCTTCCAGCCACCGTTCTCCTCGCCGACCAGCATGTCGGCGGGCACCCGCACATCGTTGTAGTACGTCGTGTTGGTGTGGTGGGCGCCGTCGGACAGGATGATCGGGGTCCAGGAGTAGCCCGGGTCCTTGGTGTCGACGATCAGGATCGAGATGCCCTTGTGCTTCGCCGCGGTCGGGTCGGTGCGACAGGCCAGCCACACGTAGTCGGCGTCGTGGGCACCGGTGGTCCACATCTTCTGGCCGTTGACGATGTACTCGTCACCGTGCCGCACGGCGGTGGTCCGCAGCGATGCGAGGTCGGTGCCGGCCTCGGGCTCGGAGTAACCGATCGCGAAATGCACCTCGCCGGAGAGGATTCCGGGCAGGAACTTCTTCTTCTGTTCCTCGGTGCCCAGCAGCTGCAGGGTGGGTCCCACGGTCTGCAGCGTGACCATCGGCAGTGGGATGTCGGCGCGGTTGGCCTCGTTGATGAAGATCTGCTGCTCGATGGGCCCGAAGCCCAGGCCGCCGTACTCCTTGGGCCAGCCCACACCGAGCTTGCCGTCGCTGCCCATGCGCTTGATGACGGCGCGGTAGGCCTCGTTGTGCCGGTCGGTCTCCATCGCCGCCGCCTCTTCGGGCGTGATCAGCGTCGAAAAGTACTCGCGCAGTTCGGATTGCAGCTTGCGCTGTTCCGCGGTCAGGTCGATAAACATCAGGCTCCCACCAGATCGAGACGGTGCGACGGACCACCGAGCAGGCGGTTCAGGTCCTTGATCGAGGAGTAGTAGCGGTCCATCGGGTAGGTGATGTCCATGCCCATGCCGCCGTGCAGGTGATGGCACAGCCGCATGGCCGGCGGGGCCTGCGAGGTCAGCCAGTAGCCCAGGATCGCCAGGTCCTCGGATGCGTCGAGTCCCTCGGACAACCGCCACACCACCGAGGTGGAGACGAGATCGATTGTCCGCGAGGCGATGTAGACCTCGGACAGCTGCGCTGCCACCGTCTGGAAGGTGGACAGCGGCCGGCCGAACTGCTCGCGCGTCGCGGTGTAGTCGGCGGTCAGCCGCAGTGCACCGGCGACCAGACCGGCGCCGAACGCGCCGATCATGGCCAGCGCCAGCTCGTTCACCCGCGCCACCGTGGCGCCGGCCAGCACGTCGTCGTCGGCCACTGCCACGTCGGTGAAGGTGACGACGTATTCGTCCGAACCGTTGGCGGTCGGGGTCTTCTCGACCGTCACACCGGCGGCCTTCGGCGACACGACGACCACACCGCTGTCGGTGGTGACGAGCAGCCACTGCGCCGTCTCTGCATACGGCACACCGATTTTGGTGCCGTTGAGCTTGCCGCCGGCGTAGCTGGTCGACGGCTTCTCCGGCAGCTGGTTGCCGGCTTCGTTCAGGGCGGCAGACAACACCGCGCCCTGCGCGACACCCGCGAGATACCGGTCCTGCTGCGCTTCGGTGGCCAGGTCGACGAGCGGAACCAGGGCGAGCCCGATGGTGGCCAGCGCCGGTCCGGTGGTGCCACGCCGGCCGATCTCGGTCAGTGCGGTGGCGGCCTCCGGCAGCCCCAGCCCGTCACCACCCAACCGATCCGGTACCGCAAGCGCCACGACGCCACCGGAAACCAGTGCGTCCCAAGTGTTTTCCCGCTCGAGCACAGATGTCACCACATCGGCGACAGCCTGCTGCTCCGGGCTCGGTGTGAAATCCACCCGAATCCTCCTTGATTCGTTCTACCGGACTACTAAGCTGGGGCGCGCCGTCAGTGCTGGACCGGGCACTTACCCGTGTAGTCAACCTGCCAGTGCTTGATGCCGTTGAGCCAGCCCGACATCAGGCGTTCGGGCTCACCGATCGAAGCCAGGTCCGGCATGTGGTCGGCAATCGCGTTGAACATCAGGTTGATGGTCATGCGCGCCAGGTTGGCACCGATGCAGTAGTGGGCGCCGGTGCCACCGAAGCCGACGTGCTGGTTCGGCGTCCGCATGATGTTGAAGGTGTGCGGATCCTCGAACACCTCGTCATCGAAGTTGGCCGAACGGTAGGACATGACGACCCGCTCGCCCTTCTTGATCTTCACACCACCGAGCTCGGTGTCCTCGAGTGCGGTGCGCTGGAACGCGGAAACCGGTGTGGCCCAACGGACAATCTCGTCTGCTGCGCTCTCCGGGCGTTCCTTCTTGTACAGCTCCCACTGGTCGGGGTTCTGCGCGAAGGCGATCATGCCGTGCGTGATCGAGTTACGGGTGGTCTCGTTACCGGCCACGGCCAGCATCACGACGAAGAAACCGAATTCGTCGTCGGACAGCTTCTCGCCCTCGATGTCTGCCTGCACCAGCTGGGTGACGATGTCTTCGGTCGGGTTCTTCGAGCGCTCGGCGGCCATGCCCATGGCGTAGGTGATCAGCTCGAACGACGACGCCGCCGGATCGATGTGCGCGTACTCGGGGTCCTCGCCGGCCGTCATTTCGTTGGACCAGTTGAACAGCTTGTCGCGGTCTTCCTGCGGCACACCGAGCAGACCGGCGATGGCCTGCAGCGGCAGCTCACACGAGACCTGCTCGACGAAGTCGCCGGTGCCGGAAGCGGCCGCGGTCTCGGCGATCTTCTGGGCCCGCTCGTTCAGCTCGGCCTGCAGGCGGCCGATGGCACGCGGGGTGAAGCCGCGGGAGATGATCTTGCGCAGCCGGGTGTGCTGCGGAGCATCCATGTTGAGCAGCACCGCGCGCTGCACGTCGACGGCCTCGCGGGTCATGGCCTGCGGCCACACCGGAATGGCGCCGTCGGGTGCGCTGCCGAAGATGTCGTTGCGCTTCGAGACCTCTTTGACGTCCTCGTAGCGGGTGACGATCCAGTACCCCTTGTCACCGAAGCCGCCGGTGCCGCCGGGCACGTCCACCCAGTGCACCGGCTCTGACTTACGCAGCGCGGCGAGCTCCTCGATGGGCAGGCCTTGGAGGTTCAGGTTCGCGTCCAGCAAGTCGAAGTCGGACGGGATCGGGCAGGGCATGGTGTCTCCTCGGGGAATCCAACGCCTCAGAACCAGGTTCCGAGACAAATCCTTCTAGTTCGGCGTTGCGACCATTGAAACACGCCTTCACCGCAGATAAAAGGCACGTCCCGATCGTTGCTTGTCAGAGTAATGAAACGTGTTCTAGCCTGAGCTCATGGGTAATCCTGTCATCGTTGAAGCCACTCGTAGCCCCATCGGCAAGCGAGGTGGCTGGCTGTCCGGCCTGCACGCGACCGAACTTCTGGGCGCCACGCAGAAGGCTCTCGTCGAGAAGGCCGGGCTGGACGCCGGCGACATCGAGCAGCTCATCGGCGGCTGCGTCACGCAGTACGGCGAGCAGGGCAACAACATCACCCGGCAGTCCTGGCTGGTCGCCGGATTGCCCGAACACGTCGGCGCCACCACCATCGACTGCCAGTGCGGCAGCGCCCAGCAGGCCAACCACCTCATCGCGGGACTGATCGCCACCGGCGCCATCGACATCGGCATCGCCTGCGGCATCGAAGCCATGAGCCGGGTGCCGTTGGGCGCCAACGGCGGTGGCGCGCGCGCCGCGTCATGGGACATCGACCTGCCCAACCAGTTCGAGGCGGCCGAGCGCATCGCCAACCGCCGGGGCATCACCCGCGCCGACATCGACGCGCTGGGCTTCGCCTCGCAGGCCAAGGCCAAGCAGGCCTGGGCCGAGGGTCGCTTCGACCGTGAGATCTCGCCCATCGAGGCGCCGGTCATCGACGAGAACAAGCAGCCGACCGCCGAGCTGAACTGGGTCACCCGCGACCAGGGACTGCGCGACACCACCCTCGAGGGCCTGGCGTCGCTGAAGCCGGTCATCGAGGGCGGCATCCACACGGCCGGCACCTCGTCGCAGATTTCCGATGGCGCGGCCGCGGTGCTGTGGATGGACGAGGACAAGGCGAAGGCCCTCGGCTTCAAGCCCCGCGCCCGGATCATCGCGCAGGCCAACGTCGGCGCGGAGACCTACTACCACCTGGACGGCCCGGTGCAGTCGACCGCCAAGGTGCTCGAAAAGGCGCGTATGTCGATGGCCGACATCGACCTGGTCGAGATCAACGAGGCGTTCGCGTCCGTCGTGCTGTCCTGGGCTCAGGTGCACAAGGCCGACATGGATAAGGTCAACGTCAACGGCGGCGCCATCGCGCTGGGCCACCCGGTCGGTTCCACCGGCTCGCGGCTCATCACGACCGCGCTGCACGAGCTGGAACGGACCGGCAAATCGACGGCGCTGATCACGATGTGCGCCGGCGGTGCGTTGTCCACCGGCACGATCATCGAGCGCATCTAGAGCGAGGAGCAGGGTCGCCACCATGGCCGACGGGGAAATGAGCGACAGGCAGCTGAAGATCCTGAATTCCAAGGGAATGCAGGTCGGCTTCAAGTGGATGTCGCGAATCAACACCTGGGCGTTCCGGGCCACCGACGGCCGGATCGGCGCCAAGTGGCGGCTGGGCTCCAAGCCCGTCGCCACGCCCCCGCCCGTCGGCATCTTGACCACGATCGGCCGCAAATCCGGCGAGCCCCGTGACAGCCCGCTGCTGTACCTGCGCGAAGGCGACCGGATCGTCGTCGTCGCCTCCCAGGGCGGTCGCGACACCCACCCGATGTGGTACTTGAACCTGGTTGCCAACCCCGAGGTGAAGTTCCAGGTGCGCGGCGAGAAGCTGCAGCTGCTCGCGCGCGAGGCCACCGATGCCGAACGCGACGAGTACTGGCCCAAGCTCGACGCCATGTACCCGGACTTCGTCGACTACCGCTCGCACACCGACCGCAAGATTCCGATCATCCTGCTCGATCCGGCCTGAGCACCGACCGAAAACTCCCCTGGACGCCCGTTGTCCAGGGGAGTTTTTCGTGGGCGGTGAACCGATCAGGCCCGGCGATCGCGCCAGCAAAGTTCTTCAGTTAATTGACGGAACGGACTAGACAGATTCATAGATGTGTACATAGTGTGGCCCTGCACACATCCAGGGCAACACTATGGAGCCGTCTATGTCATCAATGTTCCGTCGGGGGCTGTCGCACAGCCGGACATTCAAACGCGGAGCACGAGGCGCGGCCGTCCTGGTCGCGGCCGTGTTCATGTTCCTCACCTCGGCCTTCTCGGCCTGGGCCGCAACCAACATCACCATCACGTTCGTCCGGCACGGCGAATCGGCGGGCAACGCCTCGGGCCTCATCGACACCAAGATTCCGGGCCCCGACCTGACGGCGACGGGCCAGACACAGGCCCAGACCGTCGCCGGCGTCCTCGCCAACGACGGCCTGGCGCACGACGCCATCTTCGCCTCGGACATGGTGCGCACCCAGCAGACCGCCGCGCCGTACGCCACCGCGACCGGCATGCCGGTGACGGTGCTCAGCGGTCTCCATGAAGTGCAGGCCGGCATCTTCGAAGGCCAGTCGCAGGACTCCGGCTTCGCCCGCATCCTCTACGCGCTGATCCCGCTGTCGTGGGCCACCGGCAACCTCCTGATGCCGATGCCCGGTTCGCCCGACGCCAACGGCATGGTCTTCCAGGACCGATTCAACGGCGCGGTCGACGACATCTACAACAGCGGCGCACAGAACCCGGTGGCCTTCGCGCACGGCATGTCGATCATGGCGTGGACGCTGATGAACGTCGAGAACCCCGACCTCACGCTGATGCTGAAGCACCCGCTGGGCAACACCGAGATCGTCACCGTGACCGGCAACCCCGAAGACGGCTGGACCCTGGAGAACTGGGGCGGTATCGCCGTCACGCAGAACCCGGCGCTGCCCACCAAGCTGTTCGTCAACGTCCGCGACGCCGTCAAGGTGCCGCAGATGGCGCTCTACAACGTGGCGAAGGCGCTGCGGACCGGCAACATCTCCAACATCGCCAACGCCATTCGCGACGGCGTGTTCGATACCGCCAAGGCCGTCGTGAACCTCCCCGTCAACATGGTCAAGAGCGTCGTGAAGTCCGTCCAGACCGGCACCGTCTTCAAGGCGGCACCGCCGCCTTCGTCGGTGCAGGCCGTCACCCCGAATGCGGCCGCGGCCAAGGAATCCGACAGCACCGACAAGCCTGCGGTGACGCCGACGCTCGCCAAGCAGGTCTCCGCCCTGAAGCCGGCCACCACTGGCGCCAAGGACAAGACCGTCAAGACCACCAAGGTCGACGACACCCCGGCCGACACCACCAAGGCTGACGACGTCAAGGCCGGCGACACCAAGGCCGACGACGCGACCGCGGGCGGCACCAAAGCCGACGACAAGGGCACCGAAGGTCAGGGCACCAAGGTCAAGAAGGACAAGTCGAAGAAGGACAAGTCCGACAAGGCCGACAAGCCGAAGGCTGAAAAGCCGAAGAAGCAGAAGAAGGACAAGGCCACCAAGGCCGAGGCCGCCAAGTAGCAACAGCAAAGAGGCTCCCCCAGAACGAGTTTCGTTCTGGGGGAGTTTTTCTTTCCGAGACGGAATGAGTGGCTCGGCCGCGGTCGTTGTCGTTGATATGCCAACCGGAGTTGTGCTGGACCCCGACCGTAGTTCCCCCAATCATGTCGCTGCCGCGATCGATCAGGCCCGCCGCGCCTACAACGCCGGCGTGGGCCAGGTGTGGATCGCCCAGCAGTTCGACCACGACGCCATCTCGCTCGCCGGATACGTCGGCGCCGCGGTACCCGGCCTTGCCGTCGGCACCTTCGTCGTACCGATCAATCCGCGCCACCCGCTGACGCTCGCCTCGCAGGCCCTGACCGCCCAAGCGGCCACCGGCGGGAACTTCAGCCTCGGCCTGGGTTTGGGAGCGCACGGCCCCGAACAGGTGGCTTTCGGCACCGCATGGCCCAACACCATCGGCCGGCTGCGCGAACACCTGCAGGTGCTCCGGTCGATCATCGACACCGGCACCGTCGACTTCCACGGCGACGAATTCACCGCCGCCCCAGAGTTTCCGGTGACGGTCGCCGGCGGCACGCCCCTGCCGGTCTACGTCGCGGCCATGGGACCCAAGGCATTACGTGTGACAGGAGAATTGGCGGACGGCACGCTGCCCTATCTGGCCGGGCCGCGCACCATCGAGGAATTCATCGTGCCGACCATCTCCGAAGCGGCCAGCGCAGCCGGAAGGCCCGCGCCCAAAGTGATTGCCGCGGTACCCGTCCTGGTGACCGACGACGTCGACGAAGGCCGGACCACCGCCGCGGAGGCCCTCGAGTTCTACGCGACCATCCCGTCGTACGCGAAGGTGATCGAACGCGAAGGCGTCGACTCGGTCATCGATCTCGCGGCCGTCGGTACTGCCGCGCAGGTGTCGACTCAACTCCGCCGCTACTTCGCGGCAGGGGCGACCGATGTCGTGCTCAGTCCCCTCGTCCGCACGGGCATCGCAGCGCTCGAACCGATCTGGGATGTCGCCGCCGCGCTGTGAAGCAGACCAAAAAAGCGTCCCCGCAACATGATTGGTTGCGGGGACGCTTCAGCAATCGTGGCGGTTACGAGCCGTAGACCGGCACCGCGGGACGTGCCTTGGCCAGCAGATCCGCGACGACGGGGCCCAGCTCGGCCGGGTCCCACTTGGCACCCTTGTCGATCTCAGGGCCGTGCGCCCAGCCCTCGGCGATGCGAATCTTGCCGCCTTCGAGCTCGAACACCTTGCCCGTGACGTCACGCGACTCGACACTGCCCAGCCACACCACCAAGGGCGAGATGTTTTCGGGCGCCATGGCATCGAAGGCCTGGTCCTGAGTGGCCATCATGTCGGCGAAGACCGTCTCGGTCATGCGGGTCCGGGCCGACGGCGCGATGGCGTTGGCGGTGACGCCGTAGCGACCCATCTCGGTCGCGGCGACCAGCGTGAGTGCCGCGATGCCGGCCTTGGAGGCGCTGTAGGTGGCCTGGCCGACGCTGCCCTGCAGGCCGGCGCCCGAGCTGGTGTTGATGATGCGGGCATCGACGGTCTCGCCGGCCTTGGACTTGGCCCGCCAGTACGCGGCGGCGTGCTTCATGGTGGCGAAATGCCCCTTGAGGTGCACCGCGGTGACGGCGTCGAATTCGTCTTCGGTGGCGTTGGCGAGCATGCGGTCGCGGACGATGCCGGCGTTGTTCACCAGCACATCGAGCGTGCCGTACGTGTCGACGGCCTGCTGGATCAGGGCCTCGGCCTCCGCCCAGTTCGCGACGTTCGAGCCGTTGGCGACGGCCTCGCCGCCGGCGGCGACGATCTCGTCGACCACGTTCTGTGCGGCGCTGCCGCCACCGGCGGGCGAACCATCCAGGCCGACACCGATGTCGTTGACCACGACGCGGGCACCTTCCGCGGCGAACGCGAGCGCGTGCTCACGCCCGATTCCGCCACCGGCACCCGTCACGATGACCACGCGGCCGTCGAGCAATCCCATTTGATCTCTCCCTTTACTTGTTGGCGCTTGACGCTTCGAGGTAGTGCGGCGGCTCGCCGCCGCCGTGGACCTGCAGGGACGCGCCGCTGACGTACGACGCGGCCTCGGAGGCCAAAAATGCTGCGGCCCAGCCGATGTCGGTGGGCTTGGCCAGCCGCTTCAGCGGCACCGTCGCGGCCACGGCGGCGACCGACTCGGCGTCGCCGTAGAACAGCTCGGACTGCTCGGTCTCGACCATGCCGACGATGACGGAATTCACCCGGACCTTGGGCGACCATTCGACGGCGAGCGTCGTGGTCAGGCTGTCGATGCCGGCCTTGGCGGCACCGTACGCACCGGTGCCCGGAGTTGGTCGGTGGGCGCTGACGCTGGAGATGTTGACGATCACGCCGCCGGCGTCCTGCTGCTGCATCACCGCGTTGGCGTGCGTCGAAACCAGCAGCGGCGCAATCAGGTTGAGCTCGATGATCTTGGTGCTGAACTTGGCCGACGCGTCGGCGGCCAGCGCGAACGGCGAGCCACCGGCGTTGTTGACGACGACGTCCAGCCGGCCGTGCTTGGCGACGATGGCGTCGATCATGGCCTTGACCGCCGCGTCGTCACGAACGTCGCAGGCGTGGAACTCGTAGGGCAAGCCCTCGACCTCGCGCCGCGCGCAGGTGATCACGGTGGCGCCCTGCTCGGCGAACACCGCGCTGATGCCGGCGCCGACGCCGCGCACACCGCCGGTGACCAGCACCACGCGACCGGCCAATTGCAGATTGATTCCAGCAGTCACTGTGCTAGCGTACCAAGCAAGTGCTTGCTTAGGTACCCGTCCCCCAGGAAGTGACTGATGACCATCACCACCAAGACAGTCGAACCGGGCATCGTCTCGGTCACCGTGAACTACCCCCCGGTCAACGCCATCCCGTCGGCCGGTTGGTTCGAGCTGGCCGACCAGATCACCGCCGCCGGGCGCGACAAGAGCACCCACGTGGTGATCCTGCGGGCCGAGGGGCGCGGCTTCAACGCCGGCGTCGACATCAAGGAAATGCAGAACACCGAGGGCTTCGGCGCGCTGATCGACGCCAACCGCGGCTGCTACGAGGCGTTCCGCGCGGTGTACGAATGCCAGGTCCCGGTCGTCGCGGCCGTCAACGGCTTCTGCGTCGGTGGCGGCATCGGCCTGGTCGGCAACGCCGACGTCATCGTCGCGTCCGACGATGCGAAGTTCGGTCTCCCCGAGGTCGAGCGCGGCGCCCTGGGCGCGGCGACCCACCTGTCGCGCCTGGTCCCCCAGCACATGATGCGCCGGCTGTTCTTCACCGCCGCGACCGTGCCCGCCTCGACGCTGCAGCACTTCGGTTCGGTGCACGAGGTCGTCCCGCGCGAAGAACTCGACGAGGCCGCGCTGCGCGTCGCCCGCGACATCGCGAGCAAGGACACCCGCGTCATCCGCGCCGCCAAGGAGGCACTGAACTTCATCGACGTGCAGCCCGTCAACGCGCGCTACCGCATGGAGCAGGGCTTCACCTTCGAACTGAATCTGTCCGGCGTGTCCGACGAGCACCGCGACGAGTTCGCGGGGACCAACAAGGGGTCGAAATAATATGGCAGACAAGACAACAACTCTCGATGCGGCCGTAGCCGAGATCGAAAGCGGCATGACCATCGGCATCGGTGGCTGGGGTTCGCGCCGCAAGCCGATGGCGTTCGTGCGGGCGCTGCTGCGCACCGACGTGACCGACCTGACCGTCGTCACCTACGGCGGCCCGGATCTCGGATTGCTCTGTGCCGCAGGCAAGGTCAAGCGCGTCTACTACGGCTTCGTGTCGCTGGACTCGCCGCCGTTCTATGACCCGTGGTTCGCGCGCCGCCGCACCGAAGGCGCCATCGAGGCCCGCGAGATGGACGAGGGCATGCTGCGCTGTGGCCTGCAGGCTGCCGCACAACGTCTTCCGTTCCTGCCGATCCGTGCCGGCCTGGGCAGCGACGTCCGCGCCTTCTGGGGTGACGAACTCAAGACCGTCACCTCGCCGTACGAGACCGACGGTGCCCACGAGGAACTCATCGCCATGCCGGCGCTGAACCTCGACGCCGCCTTCGTGCACATGAACCTCGGTGACGTGAAGGGCAATGCCGCCTACACCGGCATCGATCCCTACTTCGACGACCTGTTCCTGATGTCGGCCAAGCGCCGCCACCTGTCGGTCGAGAAGATCGTCTCCACCGAAGAACTGGTGAAATCGGTTGTGCCGCAGCAGCAGATCATCAACCGCATGATGGTCGACACCGTGGTCGAGGCCCCCAATGGCGCCCACTTCACCACCAACGAGCCCGACTACCGGCGCGACGAGAAGTTCCAGCGCCACTACGCCGAGGCCGCCGGCTCGGACGAGACGTGGGCCGAGTTCGTGAAGACCTACCTGTCCGGAACCGAGGCCGACTACCAGGCCGCGGTCCGTAAGTTCGCCGAGGCCCAAGCAGCCCAGAAGGAGGCCGCCAAGTGAGTGACGCAACCCGCGCCGAGGTCTGTGCCGTCGCCTGTGCCGAATTGTTCCGTGACGCAGGGGAAATCATGGCCAGTCCCATGACGACCGTCGTGCAGATCGGCGCCCGCCTGGCCCGGCTGACCTTCTCCCCCGACATCGTGATCACCGACGGTGAGGCCCGCATGCTGGCCGACACCCCGGCGATCGGCGCCCCGTTCGCCGTCGAGGGCTGGATGCCGTTCAACCGCGTCTTCGAGACGCTGGCCTGGGGCCGTCGCCATGTGGTCATGGGCGCCAACCAGATCGACCGCTACGGCAACCAGAACCTGTCGGCCTTCGGCCCGATCCAGCAGCCGACGCGCCAGATGTTCGGTGTCCGCGGCGCGCCCGGCAACAGCATCAACCACGCCACGAGCTACTTCGTGGGTAACCACACCAAGCGCGTGTTCGCCGAGTCCGTCGACATCGTCTCCGGAATCGGCTGGGACAAGGTCGATCCGGCCAACCCGGCATACCGCTTCCTGAACGTATACCAGGTGGTCTCCAACCTGGGTGTGTTCGACTTCAACGGACCCGAGCACCAGATGCGCGCCGTGTCGCTGCACCCGGGTGTGACGGCCGACGAGGTCGCCGACAACACCTCGTTCGAGGTGCACGGCCTCGACGCCGCCGGCGAGACCCGCCTGCCGACCGCCGAGGAACTGCAGCTGCTGCGTGAGGTCATCGACCCGAAGTCGTTGCGGGACAAAGAGGTCAAGGCCTAAGTCATGGGCAAGCTCAGGACACCGCTGACCGAACTGGTCGGCATCGAGTACCCGGTCGTGCAGACCGGCATGGGCTGGGTGGCCGGCGCGCGACTGGTCGCGGCCACCTCCAACGCCGGCGGGCTCGGCATTCTGGCGTCGGCGACGATGACGCTGGAAGAGCTGCAGACCGCCGTCACCAAGGTCAGGGCGGCCACCGACAAGCCCTTCGGCATCAACATGCGTGCCGACGCCGGCGATGCGGATGCCCGCTGCGACCTCCTGATCCGCGAAGGAGTCAAAGTCGCCTCCTTCGCCCTGGCCCCCAAGCCCGAGCTGATCGCCAAGCTGAAAGATGCGGGCGTCGTGGTGATCCCGTCGGTCGGCCTGGCCAAGCACGCCAAGAAGGTGGCGAGCTGGGGTGCCGACGCGGTGATCGTGCAGGGCGGCGAAGGCGGTGGCCACACCGGCCCGATCGCCACCACGCTGCTGCTGCCGTCGGTGCTCGACGCCGTCAAGGACACCGGTATGCCGGTGATCGCCGCGGGCGGTTTCTTCGACGGTCGTGGCCTGGCGGCCGCGCTGTCCTACGGCGCCGCCGGCGTCGCGATGGGCACGCGGTTCCTGCTGACCTCGGACTCGACCGTGCCGGACGCCGTCAAGCAGCGCTACCTGGAAGCCGCACTGGACGGCACCGTGGTGTCGACCCGCGTCGACGGCATGCCGCACCGGGTGCTGCGCACGGGTCTGGTCGAGAAGCTCGAAAGTGGTTCTCCGGTGCGCGGTTTCGTCGCCGCAGTCGGCAACGCGCAGAAGTTCAAGAAGATGTCGGGCATGACCTGGCGGTCGATGATCAAGGACGGCCTGGCCATGCGCCACGGCAAGGACCTGACCTGGTCACAGGTCGTCATGGCCGCCAACACCCCGATGCTGCTGAAAGCCGGTCTGGTGGAAGGCAACACCGAGGCGGGCGTGCTGGCCTCGGGCCAGGTGGCCGGCATCATCGACAGTCTGCCGTCGTGCGCCGAGCTGGTGCCGCGGATCGCCGACGAGGCCATCGCCCACCTGCAGGCTGCGACGAGCTACATCGTCTAACTACTGCACGACCAGTCGTAAGCCCCCAGATCTTTGTGGATTTGGGGGCTTACGCCTGTGCGCGGCAGCGAGGTTCGCGTCGAGGGTGCGTACAGATCGTCAGGTCCACTCTTGAGACGCGCTGGCGGCACAGTCGCGAGCCTCTGCCTGCTCGGCACTCGACAAGCAAATGCCTAGTGGCGTCGAGCGTGCGCTCACGCAGACAAAGTTCGAGTAGCGAGGATCCTGGGCGCACGATCAACGCGAGCAGCAACATTCGCCCGGCCTGTCAACCCGGGCCGTGGACGTTGGCTTCTCGCGACAACATATCGCCGGATCCGTGCCGAATCTTCGGCTGCCGGGGATGTCGAAACCCCTCCCCGAGCTCCGTAGCGTAGCCATCGACCCCAGCGGCAAGGTTCCTACCTGCTATAACAGGCTCGACAAACCGCACCAGAGAGGTAACCGGTCGAATGACTGCCATCGGTGGTGTGGCCTACATCGTCGTCACCTTGCTCCCCGTTCTGACCCTTGCCGCGATCAACGCCATAGTCCGCGCGATCGGTAGGCGCCGCGGACGGCCAGACCCCGCAAACGAGGACTCATGACCACGCTGACCGCCGCCCCGCCCGCCGTCCCCAACCCGACGTTCATGCGGTACGTCCAGAACCCGATCTGGAACTTCCTGTGCGACCACTACTTCCGGCTCGAGATCGACGGCTGGCACAAGGTGCCCTACGAGCCGTCGCTGCTGATCGGCATCCACTCCGGCGGCTCCCTGACCATGGACGCCTGGACCCTGGTGCACTCCTGGTACCGGCATTTCGACGGGCAGCGCATCCTGCACGGCACCGCGCACGACGTGCTGATGGGTGCCCCCGGCCTCGGTGACTACTTCCGTGCCGTCGGCGTCATACCCGCGTCGCGCGACGGGGTGACCAACGCGCTGGCTGCGGGCCGCGACGTCGTGGTGTGGCCGGGCGGTGAGCTCGACGCGATGCGCGCCTGGCGCGACCGCGACAAGGCGATCCTTGCCGGCCGCAAAGGCTTTGTGAAGCAGGCGATCCGGTCCGGTGTGCCGATCGTCCCCGTGGCCACCATCGGTGGGCACGACACCGTCTTCGTGCTGAACGAAGGCAAGTTCCTGGCCAAGTGGAGCGGCCTCGGAAAGCGGTTGCGCGGCGCCAACATGCCGATCATCGCCGGCTTCCCGTTCCCGCTGGCCGTCGAGGTGCTGCCGATGCACCTGCCGCTGCCCGCGAAAATCCGCACCGAGCTGCTCGACCCCATCTACGTCGACACCGACCCGGAGCGCGCGAACGATGCCGCCTACGTCGACAAGGTGTACGACGAGGTGCAGTTCGCCATCCAGTCCGGCATGGACCGGCTGGCCAAGCGCCGCAGCTTCCCTGTGCTGGGCTGACGCAGTGCGGCGGCGTCCTCGATAGGCGCCGCCGATCACGTGCTCGGAACTTCCACTTTGACGGCCGTTCCCCGCTGCGGAAACCTTATTGGGGCTGACATCGTCATCGATCGGAGTGGGCCCATGCGCACCGTCTACCTGCGCGTGCGCCGGGCCATGACCCCACCGACGGAAGACCACCGGCCCGCGTTACGGGTCGCGCTCGGGTTGGCCATCCCGGGTGTCGCGCTGCTGGCCGCGGGACGCCCCGACCTGATCATCTACGCGGTGTTCGGTGCGATCACCGGCATGTACGGCCGCACGGAAAGTCGCGGCCGGCGGTTCGCGCATCAGACCCAGGGTGGCGTGATCCTGGTCCTCGGCGTGGCCATCGGCGTGGCACTCGCCAATTCCCATGTGCCACCGGCGGTCCTGGTCATCGCCGCCGTGGCATTCGCATCCATCGGCTCGGTGGTGACCGACTACCTCGCGCTCAAGCCAGAGGGGCCGTTCTACGGTGTCTTCGCGCTGGGTGCCATTGCCACGGTGCCCGCGGGCCGCGTCGCGCCTTCGTCGGCGATATTGCTCTGTGCCGCAACGGCTTTGTTGTGCGTCCTGCTGGGTGTACTCGACGCGCCGCGAGCCGTGACGCCACCCGCCCGGCTTTCCCTGCCGAACCGGCGCGATGTGCTGATCCACTCCGGCCGCTACGCGCTCGCCATCACCGCCGCCGGTACCGCCGGCCTGGCGCTGGGCGTCGACCACGCCAACTGGGCCATCGCGGCCGCGGCCGGACCGTTGGCGGCCGCCGACGCCAGTGGTCGCATCAGGCGCGGAATCCACCGCCTGGGTGGCACTTTCATCGGCCTGGCCGTGGCGGCCGCACTGCTCGTGCCGGGGCCCAGCGAGTATGTGCTGGCGATCTGCGTCATGGTCCTGTTGTTCCCAACCGAACTGTTCATGGCGCACCACCACGCGGTCGCGCTGGGCTTCTTCACGCCGCTGATCATGCTGATGACCGACCTTGCCGCGCCCACCGAACCGCTGGTGTTGCTGACCGCTCGTGGCATCGACACGATCATCGGCGTCACCGCCGCGATCGCGGTGGCGATGCTGTTGCCGGGTGCCCGCGAGTAGCGCGAACCTGAGCTTGTGTGCCAGTCCCGCGGGGAATCTGGCACACAAGCTCAGGTTCGACTAGGCAGACTTCGTCACCGTCACCTTGACGTTCTTCATGATGGGCTGGTCGCTCTGCGAGCTGAAATCGCCGATGGCACAGAGCACATTCATCTCCGGCATGTAGCCGGCCGCGTTGCCGCGCGGGATGCCGTAGGGCACGGCCTTGTAGCGGCGCAGTGAGCGGACGCTGCCGTCGCGCGCGGTGGCGACGATGTCGACGTCGTCGAACTCCTTGATGCCGCGGTCGGCCATGTCGCGCTCGTTCATGAAGATGAGCGTGCGCAGGTTCTTGATGCCGCGGTACCGGTCGTTGTCGGAGTACACGGTGGTGTTCCACTGGTCGTGCGAGCGCAGCGTCGCCAGGATGAGCGTGCCTTCGCTGACAGTGTCGTCGGGCAGCTCGACGGCCGAGAACTCCGCGCGGCCCGACGGCGTCAGGAAGATCAGTTCCCGTGCGGGCTGCTTGATCCGGAAGCCGAGCGGCAACCGGACCCGGCGGTTGAAGTCCTCGAAACCGTTGAGCACCTTGGCCATCGTGTCGCGGATGCGGTCGTAGTCCTCGACGTACCAGTGCCACGGCGTCTGGCTGTTCGGCAGCGCGGCCGCGGCGATACCGGCGATGATCGCCGGCTCGGACAGCAGGTGCGGTGACGCCGGCTTCTTCATGCCGACCGACAGGTGCACCATGCTCATCGAGTCCTCGACCGACGTGGACTGGATGCCCTCCTTCTGCTGGTCCTTCTCGGTGCGGCCGAGGCACGGCAGGATCAGGGCCTGACGGCCGTGAATCACGTGGCTGCGGTTGAGTTTGGTGCTGACCTGGACGGTGAGGTCGCACTTCTGCAGGCCCTCGAAGGTGTACGCGGTATCCGGTGCGGCACTGGCGAAATTGCCGCCCATACCGATGAACACCTTGACGTCACCGCTGTGCATGCCCTCGATGGTGTGGACGGTGTCGAGCCCGTGCGCACGGGGCGGGTCGATGCCGCAGACCTCGGCCAGCCGGTCCAGGAACTCCTCGGTCGGCCGGTGGTCGATACCGCACGTGCGGTTGCCCTGCACGTTGCTGTGCCCGCGCACCGGCGACGGTCCGGCGCCCTCACGGCCCAGATTGCCTCGCAGCAGAAGCAGATTCACGATTTCCCGGACGCTGTCGACGCCGTGTTCGTGCTGGGTGACGCCGAGGCACCAGCTGATGATGCTGCGGTCCGCGTCGCGGTAAATCTTGGCGGCCCTGCGGATATCGCGCTGCGACACCCCGGACTTGTAGACGATCTCGTCCCACGACGTCGCCTCGACCGCGGCCCGATAGGCCTCGAACCCGGTGGTGTACCGCTCGATGAACTCGATGTCGAGCGCCTTCGGATCCGTTTCTGCTTGTTCCAGAACAGCTTTGGCGATGCCACGGATGAGGGCCATGTCGCCGCCGATCCGGGGCTGCAGGTTCAGCGTGCTCGTCTTGGTGGACTTGAAGGTCGCCATCCGCAGGAAGTCATGCGGGATGATGGTCTTGGTGGCGCCGGCCTCGACCAGCGGGTTGATGTGCACGATCTGCGCGCCGCGGCGATAGGCCTCCGACAGCGCGGTGAGCATGCGGGGCGCATTGGAGGCGGCGTTGACGCCGATGACGAACAGCGCGTCGGCGGTCTCCCAGTCCTCGAGGTCGACGGTGCCCTTGCCGGTGCCGAGGGCCGCCTGCATGGCGCGGCCACTGGCCTCGTGGCACATGTTGGAGCAGTCGGGCAGATTGTTGGTGCCCAGCTCGCGGGCCATCAGTTGATAGAGGAACGTCGCCTCGTTACCGAGCCGGCCCGACGTGTAGTACGACGCCTGGTTCGGGTCGTCGAGTTCCGCCAGCGCCCGGCCGACGAGGTCGAAGGCGTCGCGCCAGCTGATGGGCTTGTAGCGGTCGGTCTCGGCGTCGTACACCATCGGTTCGGTGAGTCGGCCGGTGTCTTCGAGCGCGAAGTCACTCCACCCCGCCAGTTCCGAAACCGTGTGCTGGGCAAAGAACTCCGGCCCGCAGCGCTTGTGCGTCATCTCCCACGTGACGTGCTTGATGCCGTTCTCGCAGATGTCGAGCTTGAGGCCCTTCATGTCGTCGGGCCAGGCGCAGCCCGGGCAGTCGAAGCCACCGTCCTCGTGGTTCATCTTCATGATCGCGTGCGGTCCGCTGATGGGTTCGCGCTCGCGGGCCAGGAACTTCGTGACGCTGATCGCCGCGCCCCAGCCGGCCGCGGGATGGTGGTAGGGATGGAACTCGGGCTCGCCGTGTCCCTCGGTATCGACTCGCTGCTCAATGCTCCGGTCGGTCATGCGATAAGTCTGCTCGGAAACCGACGCCTGAGTCCAAGGGCAATTTCCGTGAGCCTGATAGGCATCGCCTATCGACCGTGGTCGAATAGTCCATGCTGTTTCGCCAGCTCGAATACTTCGTGGCGCTCGCCCGCGAGAAGCACTTCGCGCGCGCCGCTGCCGCCTGCTACGTCTCGCAGCCGGCATTGTCCGAGGCCATCCGCAAGCTCGAGAACGAACTCAAGGTCCCACTGGTGCGGCGCGGGCAGAGCTTCGAGGGCCTCACGCCCGAAGGTGAACGGCTGGTGTTGTGGGCGCGCCGGATCCTGGCCGATCACGATGCCCTCATCCACGAGGTCACCGCGTTGCAGACGGGTCTGACGGGCGAGCTGCGGCTCGGCGTCATCCCGGCCGCGTCGGGCACGGTGGCCCTGCTGACCGATCCGTTCTGCCTCGAACACCCCTTGGTACGAGTGCAATTGGAGAGCAGCCTGCGCTCGGCGGGCATCGTCGAGCGCATCCGCCGCTTCGAACTCGACGCGGGCATCATCTACCCCGACGGCGTCGACACCACAGGCCTGACCGTCACACCGCTCTACGAAGAACGGCAGGTGCTGATCGCGGGCGCCGAACTGCTTGCCAGCCAGCCGAATCCGCTGACCTGGTCCGACGCCCTGGAACTCCCGCTGTGCCTGCTGAACACGGGGATGCGGGGCCGGCAGCTGCTCGACGATGTCCTGGCGGCGCACAGCCTGACGGCCACACCGCGGCTCGAAGCCGACTCGGTGGTGTCCCTGCTGGCGCAGGTCAGCGGTGGCCGCTGGGCGAGCATCGTCCCCCAGACCTGGCTGCACACGTTGCGCCCGCCGGACGGCGTGCGAGTGGTGCCGCTGGAGGAACCTCAGGTGACGGCGACGGTCGCGCTGGTCACCAGCGCTGCCGAACCCGGTTCGGTGCTGGCGCGAGCATTGGTCGCGACGGCGCACCGCGCGCCGATGAAGCCCGACTAGCGATACCACCCGGGAAGCTCGCTGGGCCGCAGATCGGTGGTGTCCCCCGGCCGGGTCAGCGTCAGCACGGCCCGCACGATCTCGGGGCGCGCGGCCAACGCGTCGGCGATGGCGTTGAGCCGTGCGGCGACGTTCGATTCGGCCGCGTCACCGACGAGGTCGACGGCGGCGACGAGGTAGATCCGGTTCGCCCCAACCCATTCCATGTGCAGATAGCTGACCCGCTCGATGTCGTGATGGTCCAGCAGGGCCAGCAGCGCGTTGTTGCGCGCAAGCGGCGTGACCGTCTCCCCCGTCAGGAAATCCATGTTGCGCTCGATGAGGAACAGCGCCACGCCCCCGAGCAGCAGACCGACCAGGATCGAGCCGATGGCGTCCCAGACCGCGTTGCCGGTGAGTTGGTGCGCCAGGATGCCGCACGTCGCGATCACGATGCCGATGAGGGCCGAGAGGTCCTCGGCGAAGACCGCCCGCAGCATGGGGTTCGACGTGACGCGGATATAGCGCAGCGGATGGATCCGCCGTTCGAGAGCTCCGGACTTCGTCTGCGAAAACGCCTGCAGGAAAGACGATCCCTCCAACACGAACGAAACCGCGAGCACCGCATAGGCCCAGCCGTAGGACGTCGCCTCGGCTTCGCCTTTGAGGGACTGGATGCCGTGCCAGATCGACACCACGGCGCCGACGGTGAACAGGCCGAAGGCCGCGAACATCGACCAGATGTAGCCCGCGCGGCCGTAACCCAGCCGATGTTGGGCATCGGCCGGCTTGTCCGACTGGCGGGTGCCGATGAGCAGAAACACCTCGTTACCGGTGTCCGCCCAGGAATGCGCGGACTCGGCGAGCATCGACGCGCTGCCCGTGACGACGGCGGCGACGGTCTTGGCCACCGCGATCAGGGCGTTGGCACCGAGTGCGACGACCACCGTGAGGAAGCTGTGGTCGTCCGATCCACTCATGCCCTGAACACTAGAGCCCGTCAGTAGGCGTCACCGGGTTGCACGATGCGGACCGGTCCACGCCGCGGCGCCGGGGGTTGCGGCTCCTGCACCCATTCGGCGCCACTGGCCGCCATCAGCCGGCCGATCTCATCGATGTGCATGTCGGCCAGGTCCCACACGTCGGGCACCAGCTCGCGGTCGACGATGAAGCCGAAGTCCAGCCGGTCCAGATAGCTCACCACGGTGATGTTCAGTCCCTGTCCTTCGGTGACGATCGACACCGGGAACTGATGGACCAACTGCGCGCCTGCGAAGTACAGCGGCTTGCGCGGACCGGGCACGTTCGAGATCACCAGGTTGAAGGGCGTGGCCGCGATCCGGTGCGCCAGCCCGAAGCGGGACGCCAGCCGCATGGCGGACGTCGACAGCACCGGAGCCGACACCTGCGCCATGTCGCCGAGTTGGCTGGCGGGCACCAGGTCCAGCAGACGCTTGGCGTCGAGCATGGCCTCGCGGCAGCGGGCCACGCGCTCGAGCGGGTCCGCGCAGTCGGTCGGCAGTTCGGGGAAGATCGCGGACACCCGGTTGGTCCACGGGTCCTCCTCGTCGCCGGTACGGATCGACACCGGCACCATGGCGCGCAGCGGGCCGTCGGGCAGCGCGTCGTGGGCCTGCAGGTAGCTGCGCAGGCCGCCGGCGCAGATCGCCATCACGATGTCATTGACCGTGCCGCCGGTCGCGGTCTTGAGTTGTTTGACGTTCTCCAGCGATGCGGTGCGCATGGCGAAGCGGCGGTGACCGGTGATGGGCTTGTTCCACGGCGTCGGCGGCGCCGCCGAGGTGGGTAGCGGAATCTTCGGGCCGTCTTCTTTGCCAAGGCGCGCAATGGCTTTGATGGCCGAACCGGCCTTGCTGGCGGCGCTGCCGATGCTGTCGATGCCGGCCGCGTCGGCGAGCTGGCCGACCAGCCGGGTCTGGAACCGCAATGCCTTGACCGGATGGCCCGCCAGGTTGATGACGGCGCGGCGGAGCAGATCGATATCGCTGGGTAGCGGCTCGGCTTCCCACGCCCGGCCGGGAGCGGGCGGCGTGGCGTTCGGATCGGTGTCGGTCAGGATGTTGAGCATCAACTGCCCGGCGGCGCCGTCGATGGTGGCGTGGTGATACTTCGTCAGCATCGCCCAGTTCCCGTCGTCCAGGCCATCGATGACGTAGACCTCCCACAGCGGCCGGCTCCGGTCCATCGGGCGGCCGACGATGCGCGACACCTGGTCGGCCAGCTGATCGACCATTCCCGGTCGGGCCAAATGGATTTCGCGGATGTGGAAGTCCAGATCGAAGTTCGGGTCGTCCACCCAGTAGGGATGGTCGAGACCCAGCGGCACCTCGACCAGTCGCCGCCGCAGTGGTTCGAGCTCACCGATGAGCGACGCGTACTTGGCGTGCACGGCCGCGTAGGGGTCGAACTCCTCGCTGGGCCGCTCGAAGATCATCAGCCCGGTGACGTGACCGAACGTCGTCGGCGTCTCCAGGTAGAGGAAGGTGGCGTCCATGCCGCTGAGCTGCTTCACGAGTGTTCTTCTCCTTGTTGGGTTTCCAGCTCAGCTGGTGAGCAAGCCACCCTCGACGGGCAGGGTGATACCGGTGACGTAGCTGCTGGCGTCGCTGGCCAGGAAGATCAGTGCGGCGCTGAGTTCCTCTGTGCGCCCGAGCCTTCCGGCCAGGGTCCGGGGCAGGACGGTGGTTTCGAAGTAGCCGTCCGCATACTGATCGGTCATCTCGGAGGCGAAGAATCCCGGCGCCAGGGCGTTGACGCGGATACCCTTGCGGCCCGTCCACTGCTGGGCGAGGTCGCGCGTCAGGCCGATCAGGCCCGCCTTCGATGACGCGTAGGCCGCCTGCGGGAGGCCCGCGGTGGTCAGGCCGAGAATGCTGCTGACGTTGATGATCGAGCTGCCGGGCTGCATGTGGGCGGCACACGCTTGCGCCATCCAGTAACACCCGTTCAGGTTCAGGTCGATGACGGACCGGAACTGCTCGGGCGTTTCGCGCGTCGCCGGGACGGCCGTGCCCACTCCCGCATTGTTCACCAGAACGTCGACCCGTCCGAAGGAATCGACCGCGGCTTGTACGAGGGCCTTGCAGTCGTCCGGATTGGTGACGTCGGTGCGCACGGCGACGGCCCGGCGACCAGCGGCTTCCACCAGCGCCTTGGTCTCCGCCAGCCGGTCTTCGCGGCGCGCACCGAGCACGACGTCGGCGCCGGCCTGCGCCAATGCCTGCGCGAATCCGACGCCGAGGCCGCTCGAGGCGCCGGTGACGACCGCGACGCGGCCATCGAGACGGAAGAGATCAAGGATCGAAGCTGCGTCGCTCTGGGTCACGCGTGCATCATATCCAGATACGTTGCACAGACGAGACTGATCGAGATATATATCACTCAGACATCAGCCGCTACCATGATGCGGAGACGGCGAGATGAACAGGAGGTGTGCCATCAGCGAGACACCGTTGGGTCGCATGCTCGCGTCGACAGACCGGCGCCCCGACCCACTCGAGGCGTTCCGCATCGCGCGCCGCTGGTTCATCGAGGGTCGCCGCATCGAAATGCAGGAACTGGCAACCGAACTCGGCATCAACCGGGCCACACTGTTCCGCTGGGTCGGCGGGCGCGACGAACTGATCGCGGAAATCCTGTGGTCGCTGGCCGAGCCCACACTCCAGGCGTCTATCGACGCGGCACCCGGGCACGGCGCCGCGCACATCGCGCGGGCCGTCGGCCACTTCGCCACCGTGATCGATGAAGCCGGCTTCTTCCAGGCGTTCCTGCGGCGCGAACCCGAACGCGCCCTGCGGATTCTGGCCACCCGCGCCGGGACGTTGCAGGGCCGCCTCGTCGCCGCGATCGAAGAGCTACTCAACGACGAGATCGCGACGGGTCATCTGGACCCGCCGCTGCCCCCGCGCGACCTCGCGTTCCTCATCGTCCGCATCGTGGAGTCGTTCCTCTACGCCGACATCATCACCGGCGAACCGCTGGAGGTCGGCAAGGCCGAGCAGGCCATCGGCGCGCTACTGGGTCACCGACCCACGTAGTTCCCTACCGCCCGGGGCCCATGGGTCCGGGCACAGCCGGCACCGGCGGTGGATTCGGGATCGTCACGCTGGGCGGCGGCACCGTGACGGTGACGGTGCTGGTGCTGGCCCGCGTCGACGGGGTCGTCGGCGGCGTCGACGGACCGACCGGAACTCCCGGGATGATCTCCGTCGAAGTCACCGTCGTGCTCGTGCTGGAGGTGGGCTGCGACGGCGGTGGCGACTCGTCCGAACAGGCGCTTGCACCGAGAGCAGCTGCTGCCACGGACACGACGACGATGGACCTCAACATGATTGCCGAATGCCCGTTCATTCGAACCGGTAAACCCGGACAGACACAAAACTGCCCCTCTCCCGGAGGAAAGGGGCAGTTTCGTCGTGCGTGATATCAGAGGCGCTCGATGATGGTGACGTTTGCGGTGCCGCCGCCCTCGCACATCGTCTGCAGGCCGTAGCGGCCGCCCGTGCGCTCCAGTTCGTTGAGCATGGTGGCGAACAGCTTGGCGCCGGTGGCGCCGAGCGGGTGGCCCAGCGCGATGCCGCCGCCGTTGGGGTTCACCTTCGCCAGGTCGACGTCGAGCTCCTTGGCCCACGCCAGTACGACGGATGCGAACGCCTCGTTGATCTCGACGACGTCGATGTCGTCCATGGTCAGGCCGGTCTTCTCCAGCGCGTACTTGGTCGCGGGGATCGGGCCGGTCAGCATCTTCACCGGGTCGTCGCCGCGGCAGCTGATGTGGTGGATGCGGGCCCGCGGCTTGAGGCCGTGTGCCTTGACCGCCGCCTCGGAGGCCAGCAGCGTTGCCGACGCGCCATCCGAAATCTGGCTGGCCAGCGCGGCGGTCAGCCGGCCGCCCTCGACCAGGACCTTCAGCGAGGCCAGCTTCTCGCGGGTGCTCTCGCGCGGGCCCTCGTCGACCTTGAAGCCGTCGACCGGGATGATCTCGTTGTCGAAGCGGCCCTCACGGATCGCGGTGAACGCCCGCTGGTGGCTGTTGAATGCGAACTCTTCCATGTCTTCGCGGGAGATGTCCCCCTGCTCGGCGATCATCTCGGCGCCACGGAACTGCGAAATCTCCTGGTCGCCATAGCGTTCCACCCAGCGCTTCGACTCGTTGGTCGGCGAGGTGAAGCCGAACTGCTCACCGACGATCATCGCCGAGCTGATCGGAATCTGGCTCATGTTCTGGATGCCGGCGGCCAGGATCAGGTCGGCGGTGCCGGACATGATGGCCTGCGCGCCAAAGGAAATGGCCTGCTGCGAGGAACCACACTGCCGGTCGACGGTGGTGCCGGGCACGCCCTCGTCGTAGCCGGCGGCGAGCCAGGTCAGGCGGCCGATGTTGCCGGCCTGCCCACCGATGGCGTCGACGCAGCCCACGATGACGTCGTCGAACGCGGCGGGGTCGACGTCGTTGCGCGCGAAGATCCCGCGGTACACCTCCACGCCGAGATCGATCGGGTGGTAACCGGAGAGGCCACCACCCTTCTTGCCGACGGCGGTGCGCACAGCGTCGATGACGTACGCCTCAGATGCGGCCATTTCTCATCTCCCTTGTTGTTACTGAAACTTATGTGCTTGCAATGCTTTTGGCAGGTGTGGTGATTCCCCCGAGGACGATCGCGAGGTACTGCGCGCCAACCTGCTGCGCGGTCAGCGGACCGCCGGTCTGATACCAGCGCACCGACACCCAGGTGGTGTCACGGATGAACCGGTAGACCAGGTCCACATCGAGATCGGAGCGAAAAACCCCTTGCTGCACACCCTCGTTGAGGATCTCGATCCACATCTTGCGCTGCTCGCGGTTGCGTTCGTCGACGAAGCCGAACTGCGGCAGCGAGCCGAGCCGCTTGGCCTCGTCCTGGTAGATCACAACCTGCGCGTGCCGGTGCTCGATGGCGTCGAAGGACGCCATGAACAGTCCCTTGAGCCGCTCCATGGGATCAGACTCGGTCGTGATGATCTGCTGGTACTTCTCGAACAGCCAGTCGAGGAAGTCGCGGAGGATCTCCTCGACCATCTGTTCCTTGGATTTGAAGTGGTGATAGAGACTGCCGGACAAGATGCCCGCGGAGTCCGCGATGTCGCGCACCGTGGTGGCCTTGAGCCCGCGCTCGGCGAACATCGCCGCGGCGAGCTCGAGAAGCTCGTCGCGCCTGCTGGCCTGTGGGCTGGGCAATTCAGACACCATCGGGACAGCATAGCAACCAAGCGCTTGTTAGGTCGATATCCGCCCTGCTGGCGGCTCGATTCGCGGGCTCGCCCGCCCCTCGTGGGAGCGTAGACGGCGAACACGGTCTATACGCGACCCCGCCCGCGGTCGATATCATCTTGTCCGCTGCCACTGAAGGCGTTGACCCCTCGGGAGGAGAAATGACCGGTCAATCGAGTCCAGCGGGCGACAACCCGGGCGACCTGGCGCCGCCGGCATGCACCATCGAGCACCATCGCAGCGGGCAGGTCGCCGTGGTGGCGGTGACGGGAACCGTCGACATGCTCACCGCACCGCAGCTTGCCGCAGCGATCCGATCTGCAGCCCAGGACGACAGCCCCGCCGCCCTCCTTGTCGACTTGACCGAGGTGGGTTTCCTGGCCTCCGCCGGCATGGGAGCGCTGGCGGCCGCCAACGAAGAACTGGCGCCCGGTATCCGGTTCGTGCTGGTTGCGGACGGCCCCGCCACCCGCCGCCCCCTCGAGCTCGTCGGAATTGCCGAGATCGTCGAGCTTTTCGCCACCCGCGACGAAGCTCTCGCGGCTGTAGCGACATAAAGCCTTGCGCCAGTGGGTACTGACCAGTCCGACATGATCGATGCACAGCAGCCGGCGACCAGCTTCGCCAAGACCGGTATCGGCGCGGACCCCGCCAACGCCGCGCTGCTCCGCGACGAATTCGCAGCCTGGCTGGCCCGTACCTTCGACCTGGACCCGACCAAGAGGAACGACATCCTCCTGGCCGTCTACGAGGCGATGGCCAACGCGGCCGAGTCCGCGTACAGCGGCGCTCCCGCGCCCGGGGCCATGCACGTTCACGCCGGCTACGACCCCGCCCTGGCGACGCTGACCGTCGAGGTGAGCGACGACGGCGCCTGGCGAGCTCCCGATCCACAACTGCGCGGCGCGGCCCACGGGCGCGGCATTCCCCTGATTCATGCGCTCACCGACCGCGCCGAGATCACGGCCACCCCGACCGGAACCCGGGTGCTCCTGCTTTGGCACCTCGAGGCACCGGGTTAGTCCCGTGCGGACTCCGTCGCCGACGACGCGGGCTCGACCGAAACCAGTTCGGTGAGGCCACTGACCCGGAACACGCCCATCAGATGGGGGTGGGCGATGATCTCGATGCGGTCGGCGCGGCTGAACAACGCGGATATGGCCGTGCTGTCCAGGTACTGCACGGCGCTGAGGTCGACGGTCAACCGCCGGCCGCCGTCGCAGTCCGCGATGGCGGCCGTGAGACCGTCGTCGAACGCCCCGACATTGCTCATGTCGATTTCTCCGGCCACAGCCAGAACGGATGTCCCGTCATTGCTGCGTGTGCTGGTCAGCGTGAGCGCCGTGGACATCAAGTGATCCTCATGGTCAGGTGCACTGTCGTTCCGGCAGTGTTGCGGGTGATGACAAGGTCGTCCATGAGCTCGCGCATGAGTGCGATGCCCCGACCGCGATTGGTACCTACCGCAGCCGGCGCGGACTTCCACCGTCCGCTGTCGGCGACGGCGACCTGAACCTGATCGGCCGACGCCGTTGCGGACAGTCGAATCGTGCCGTCGGAACCGCGGCAATACCCGTGCTCGATGCCGTTGGTGATGGCTTCCCCGGCAGCGACGAGCACGTTCATGGCCTGCTGGGCGTCTATCCCGGCTCGAGAGAGCCAGTCGCGCAAGGTGGTACGAGCTTCGGCCAGATGGGCAGCATCGGCCGGGAACTCCAGTTCCAGGGCGGCCGGCTGGCGGTAGAGCAGGAGAACGACGTCATCCTGATAACCGTCGGGCGGCGCGAGGTTGGCCATCACGTGGTCTGCCAAATCGTCCAGCGTGGACCCTTGGGCGTCGCGAATGAGGCCACCAACAGTGCAAATCCCGTGCTCCAAAGGATGATTGCGACGTTCGACCAGCCCATCGGTGTAGAACGCCAGGGTGGCCCTCGCCGGCACAGTGATCGTCGCTTCGGGACGCTGCCAGTTGTGCCGGAGCCCGAGCGCGATGGTGTGGCCGCCATCGAGTGTTCGCTGCGCACCATCGGGCTCGATCAACACGGGCGGCGGATGCCCGGCACTGGAATAGACCAACTCCCCGGTATCCGGGTTGAGCACCGCGCACACCGCTGTCGTGCACTGGGCACCGGGCAGTCGAGCCGCGAAGCGGTCCAGGCCCGCCAACGCGACAGCGGGGCTGGGATTCTCGAACAGCAGTGCGCGGCAGGCACTGCGAATCTGTCCCATCACCGTGGCGGCGGCCAAACCATGACCGACACAGTCACCCACCACCATCGCAATGCGTCCGTCATCGAGCCTGAAGACGTCGTACCAATCACCGCCCACTTGCAGCGGCCGGCTCGCCGCCTGATAGCGGACCGCGAAACCCTTTGGCAGATCAGCGGGTCCGAGAATGGCATGCTGCAGCGCCAACGCCGTTTCGCGTTGTTGATCGACTCGATGCACGCGCTGCAAACCTTGGCCCAGGCGCCCCGCACGCACCGTCAACAGGGTCTGGTCCTCGAGCGTGAACGGTCGCTCTTCACTGAGCTCGATCCAGACGACAAGCACCCCGTCGGGGTGCTGCAACGCGATACCTGCCGAACCCGGCAGCGCAGCGTTCGGCGTCAAGAAATCCCCGTCGCGCAGTGACACGAGAATCTGACGGGTTTCAGTTGGCAGGTCTGACCACCGGGTGGAGTCACCGGCCGCCAAGATGTGCGGCTCACCGTAGGCGGTCCCCGCCGACGAACTGTAAGTCGGGAAGGTCACCGTCAGCACCCGACGTGCCCGCCACAGCCGGCGCAGTTCCTCCGCCGCGGCAAGCAGCGCTCCGTCGACGGTGTCCGCTTGCGCCAGTTCTCGGTTGAGCGCGTGCTCGCGACCGGCGGCCAGCGCGAGGGCGATGGCCGCGTGGCGGGCAAAGTCGTTGACCAGATCCAGGTAAACCTCGTCGAATGCCGGCTGATGCGGTCGGCGTGCCACCGCGATCACTCCGAGCACCGCATCGTCGGCGATCAGCGGCATGACGATCGCCGACCGTTCACCGACATCGGTGAACCCCTCGATCGGATACTGGAATGAGTCAGTGATCAGCGGCAGCCCCCGACGCGCAACACTTCCTGTCGTAGAGCCGTCCATCGGGACCTGCCGGCCGATCACCTCCGACGAGTACCGCCCCGCCGTAGCGGCGACGACCAAGGTGTCGGCGCCGCTGGTGGGGAGATCGGATTCGTTCGGCACCAGCAGGATCGCCTGCTCGGCGTCGGCCAGCTCGAGTGCGCGGTTCACGATGAGCTGCAGCGGCCTCGTCTGCGGATTACCGGACAGCAGCGCGGCGGTGATCTCGCGACTGGCTTTCATCCATTTGGCGGATTCACGTTCCCGCTCGAAAAGCCTGGCGTTGTCGATAGCGGCTGCCGCGGCCATCGCCAGCGCGCGGACGGCCGCCTCCTGGGACGGCGCGAACACCCGGTCAGGCCGGTCGTCGATCAGGTACAGGCTGCCGAAATCGCTGTCCCGAACGCGGATCGGCAGTCCCAACAGTGCGTGCATCGGCGGGTCGTGCGCCGGCAGCCGGGCAGCCAGCGGATGGGCTTGCAGATCGTCGATACGCAGACCTTCACCGACAGGGAGATCGGCCAGCTCGCGCGCCGTGTCAGCGTCGATGCCCGCGCCGACGAAAACGCCCAGGGTTCCGTCGGCGGCACGGGTCCCGAGTGCCCCGTACTTCGCTTCGGTGAGTTCCAAGGCGGCACTGACGATCCGCCGCAGTGTCACATCCAGATCCAGGTCGGAGCCCACGTCCACGATGAGCCGCACCAGTTGCTCCATGCGGTCCCGGGCGGCCACCAGTTCGTCGAGCTCGGCGTGGACGCGGCCCACAAGCTCGCGCCAACCTTCTCCGCTGAACGCCGCTTCGTCCTTACCGACCACGAGTATCAAGCTATCGGTACCGCGTCGCCGGCAATCCACTTCGGCCCGTCGGCGCGGCCATAGTCTGTCGGCGTGGGGGAAACAGGTTTCGGGATCGCCTTGCTCGGGCTTGTCGCCATGGCCGTCGCCGCGTTCCGTGACGATCCAGCCACGGCCGCCCGCATTTATTGGACCGGTGCGGCGATCACCACGGCGGCGGCAACCCTCATCGGCATCCCGCGCGGCTGGTCAGGAGCGCTCGAGGGGCTTCTCCTCTCCGTGTGCTTGATCCTGTTGTGCACGTACGTCCGGACGCCGTATCTCAAGGTCGGAGGGAAGACCCGAACCCTATTCAGCGCCGAGCCCGAGCCCTACGGCATGAACCTCAGCACGCCGAAGACGTGGTGGCTGCTCGTGGTCGTGGCGATGGTTTTCATATACCCGGTGCTCGCCCTCATCGACGACGGTGTGCGCGATTGGAAATTGGTCGCCTATGTCGCAGGCACGGTCCTCGTCGGCATGCGGTTCGGCTACCTCGACCGACTCCTCGGAAACCCGATTACGGCCGGTCAGTACATCCAGTTCGCTCTGATATCAATCCTGACGGTCGGCGTCTTCCCCGTCGGCTATCTGGCGATGTACTACGGCGGACGGCGCCTAATCGCAAAAAGTGTTGGCTACGGCCAACATTCGCGTCGACGAACATGAGCTTGTGTGCCACGAATCGGCGATTCTTCGCACACAAGCTCAGGTTCGGCGGTCTGTTAGTAGCGGTACGTGAACCGCCCCGAGTTTGATGCACACCTTCTTTCGAGGGAAGGTTGTTCGCATCATGCCGAAGAAGTACGACGAGGA